>NZ_JBHWJL010000190.1:0-10054 GCF_042731495.1 Streptomyces sp. NPDC059853 | reverse complement strand
GAGCTGTGGGGCGGCTCGGCCGACCTGGCCGGCTCCAACAACACCACCATCGACGCCGGTTCGTCCTTCCTCCCCGAGGGCAACCCGCTGCCGGAGGCCGACCCGTACGGGCGCACCATCCACTTCGGCATCCGCGAACACGCCATGGCGGCCGGGCTCAACGGCATCGCCCTGCACGGCAACACCCGCGTGTACGGCGGCACCTTCCTGGTGTTCTCCGACTACATGCGCAACGCGGTGCGGATGTCGGCGCTGATGGGCCTGCCGGTCACCTATGTGTGGACGCACGACTCGATCGGCCTCGGCGAGGACGGCCCCACCCACCAGCCGGTGGAACACCTCGCCTCGTTGCGGGCCATCCCCGGCCTGAACGTGGTCCGCCCGGCGGACGCCCACGAGACGGCGATCGCCTGGCGCGAGGCACTGCGCCGGGGCACCCCGCACGGCCTCGCCCTCAGCCGGCAGGGCCTGCCGGTGTACGCGCCGAACGAGGACGCGGCGCGCGGTGGCTACATCCACACCGAAGCGACCGGTGGCACACCGCAGGCGGTGCTGATCGCCACCGGCTCCGAGGTCCAGCTGGCGGTCGCTGCCCGCGACCTGCTCCAGGCCGAGGGCATCCCCACCCGCGTGGTGTCGATGCCGTGCGTGGAGTGGTTCGAGGAGCAGGACCGGTCCTACCGGGACGCGGTCCTGCCCCCGGCGGTCCGCGCCCGGGTCGCGGTGGAGGCCGGGGTCGCCCTGACCTGGCACCGCTACACCGGTGACGCGGGCCGGATCGTCTCGCTGGAACACTTCGGCGCCTCGGCGGACGGGGCCACGCTCTTCCGCGAATACGGCTTCACGGCGGAGGCCGTCGCGGAGGCCGCCCGGGCGTCGCTGGCCGACGCCTCCTGAAACCCCGGGCGCCCGCGCACCGCATCCCTCGCTGCGCGGGCGCCCGGTCCAACTCCCCGCTGTCGAACGGCGGGTGGGACGTCAATGGACGATCTGCATGACGCTGATGGTGGTCATTCCGTCGCCTTCGTGCGAACCGGCTCCGGGTTCGAGAACGGCGTCCCTGTGCAGTCGGAGGTCACCGCAGCCTGACCAGCCGGAATCGGGTTGTGGTCGCTGCCCATCCATGCTCTGATCGGCGAAGGGCTGTCGGCACCAGGGGAGAGGAGGGGTAATGCACCGACCACGCGGGACGGTCACGGCCACGCTCTGATCCAGGGGACGAGGCCGACGCCAGTGAGAGCGGGACGACACCTACCGCTGGCAGCTGAGGAGGCTCGGCTGACAGTGACCGGGACAATCCATGCAAACCCGGTCGAGGTCCGGATCCGGCGGCTGAGAGACGCCCCGGTGAAGCAGGAAGCGGAAGTAATCGCCGACCCCTGACGAGGGGGAACAGGCGGTGAACTGGTCCCTCGCCCGCAACGAGCCTGGGAACTGCCCGGCCGCGTACTGCGGGCGGACAGTGAGAACCGAACGGAACCCTGCACTCCCGATTGAAGATCCCTTCTTCGATCCGGAGGCAGAGCCATCAGCAGAACCGCCCAGAACCAGGGCTTCACCTGCGAGAACTGCGGGACGAGCGTGGTGCCGCTGAGCAATGGGAGCTATCGGAACCACTGCCCGACGTGCTTGTGCTCCAAGCACGTCGACATCCACCCCGGCGACCGGGCCTCGGCCTGCCACGGGATGATGCGTCCACAGCATGTCGAACATCGTCGTCGCAAAGGTCTCGTGCTCGTCCACCGCTGCATCGCCTGCGGATTCGTCCGGCCCAACAAGGTCGCCGACGACCCGGTGCAGGGAGATGACATCGACGCCATCATCGCCTTGATGAGCAGGCACAGGTAGCTTCAACAGCCGGGGCCCACGGGAACATCTCGTGGGCCCCAGCTCAACCATGAGTTTTGACTCATGCTCCCCATCGAGCCAAGAGCTCAGCAGGGGGCACACCCGTGTCCCTGCTTCGGTCATCCGCTTCACCGGACGTGTCAGCCGACCTTCAGCTCGTAGCTCAGCCGTTGGGTGGACGCGGCGAAAACCGACACATCCACCTGGAAGATCAGCCCGTCGCGGTCCAGGGTGTGGCGCAGCAGGTGCAGCACGGGCTCAGACGGCCCGAGCTCCAGGGTGGCGCGCTCCTCGGCATGGACTTCCTCCCGCACCACGTGCGGGGCATGTCCGAGGTCGCTGAGGAGAGCCACCACGCCACCACGGATCTTGCGCGTCGTGGCCAGCGCGGTTCCCCGCGCGATGCCGACGGGGAAGTAGGTCCGGGTCAGCTCCACCGCGCGGCCGTCGAGGCAGATCTCCCGGCGTCTCTCCACCACGGTCGTGCCTGCGGTGATTCCCAGCGCCTCGGCGATGTCACCGGGCGCGCCGACCTCCCCGGCCCCGACGATCCGCTGTGTGTCACTGCGCCCCTGGGACGCGGGGCAGCGCTCACGGAGCGTCCTGCCGGGCGTCCTCCCTGCGCAGCAGGGACAGGACCTCGGCGGCCGTGGCCGCCAGGCGGTCGCGGGCGGTGGTGAGCTGGGCGGGGGTGACGCCGTGGTCGCGGGCCGCGTCGCGGATGTCGTCGCGGAAGCGGTCCAGCAGGCGTTCCAGTTCGCGGGCGGCCTCCGCCGAGGTCTCGGCGTCCGCCCGGTCGCCGGGGGTGTGCTCGGGGGCGGGCCCGGCGGGCTGCTCGTGGCCGCCCATCCAGGGGACGTACGGGGCGTACACGCCGGGGCCCCAGCCGCTCAGGCCGTGGCTGAGGCCGTCCAGGCCGACCCGGACCGCGCCCTGCCAGTCGCCCGCGGCGGCGTGCGAGCGGACCTGCTCCTGGAGCCGCTGGGCCGCCTGCTCGAACTCGGTGCGGACCTCCTCGCGGGCCTGCTTCGCCTCCTGGCGGGCCCGGCGGGCCTCGTCCTTCGCCCGGCGGGCCTCGTCGCGCCGGCCCGCCGCGCCGCCGCGTGCCTGGGCGGCGGCCTGGCGCATCTCCTGGCGCAGATCGTGCGCGGAGCCGCTGACGTCCTCCCGGATGCCGTTGGCCAGTGCGGTGAGCGAGGCGTTGATCTCCCGCTCCAGTGCCGCCAGTTCGTCGGCTCTGGCGGCCAGCTCGCGGCGGCCCTCGGCCGTCAGGGAGTAGACCTTGCGGCCTCCCTCGTCGGTGTGGGTGACCAGCCCCTCCGCCGCCAGCTTCGCCAGCCTGGGGTAGACCGTGCCGGCGGAGGGCGCGTACCGGCCGTGGAATCGTTCCTCCAGGAGGCGGATGACCTCGTATCCGTGCCGGGGTGATTCGTCGAGCAGCTTGAGCAGGTACAGCCGCAGGCGGCCGTGACCGAAGACGGGGGGCATGGCGGGGTCCTTTACGCGGGGAAGGCGGAGGCGGGAGCGGGGGAGGCGTCCTGCTCGTGGGCGGCGGGCGGGCGGCGCAGCACGGTGATGCCTCCGGAGACGGTGCTGCACGTCAGCCGTCCGGCGCCGGAGCCGAGGACGCCGGTGAGCTGCTTGGGGCCCCAGGGACCGTGGACCGCCAGCTCGGGGAAGGCGCTGGAGACGGCCCCGCCGACGGTGTTGCCGGCGACGGTGAGGCCGATCGTCGCGGGCAGCCGCAGCGCCACGTCGCCCGAGACCGAGGTGAGCGCGAGATCGGCGACGTCGCCGGACGGCAGGAGGTCCAGGGCCAGTTCGCCGCTGACCGTGTCGGCGTGCAGGGCGGGGCCGCGGCCCTCCACCACCGTGAGCCCGCCCGAGACCGAGGTGAAGGTCAGCGGGCCGCCGAGCGACTGGGCCTCCACGTGCCCCGAGACGGTGTCGGCGGTGACCGCGCCGGCCAGGCCCACCAGCGTGGTCTGCCCGGTGACCCCGCGCACCTCCGCGTCCGCGCGGATGCCGCTGACCACGGCCGACGCGCTCACGGCGCCGACGGAGAGCCGGCAGTCCGCGGGGACTCTGATCGACACCACGGCCGCGCGCTTCATCAGCCGGCGCGGGCGCTTGGGCCAGCCCTTGAGGAAGCTCTGCCAGGGCAGGTCCTCGTAGCCGACCGTCAGCCGCCCGCCCGCGCGCTCGACCACCAGCGGCTCCCCCGTCACCTCGGCGATCTCCACCTCGGCGGTGGGGTCGCTCGTCCCCACCACGTTGACCGCGCCGCCGACGAGGCGGACGCGCAGCTCGCGGACGGGGTGCTCCTCGAAGGTGAGGGTCTGCGGTCCTGAGACCTCCCACCGGGACGTGGCGGCCATGGGTCCTCCTCCGTGCTCCTGGCGCACGACGATATATCGTGTCGCTTCTCAGGACACGATATATCGCGTTGGGGGGAAGTCAAGACCTGTCGCGACAGGTCACCCTTCTCAGTCCTCGTCCTCGTCGTCCAGCCGCGCCAGCCACGTCGCGAGCCGCTCCACCGGCACCTCGAAGTCCGGGTTGAGATCGGTGAACACCCGCAGCTGCTCGGCCAGCCACGCGAGGGTGACCTCCTCCTCGCCGCGCCGCCGCTCCAGCTCCTCGATGCCCCGGTCCGTGAAGTACACGCCTGCTCCCGTCGGAAAAAGAATGAAGAGAAAACCGAACGAAACCACCAGGATAGGCGGGCTTCCCCAAGCCACTCGCGCCTGTCGGTGGTGCCCGCTAACCTGCAAGGCACCAGCAGTCGCGAGCGACCACGGGGGACCTCGATGAGCAAGGGCATCACCGAGATCAGCCTGCCGGACGGCACCCCCGTCCTCGCCCGCGTCTCCGGCATCGAGGAACTGCACCGCCCCACCGCCCCCGGCGGCTACGTCGACACCGGCATCGCCGACGCCGCCGTCGCCCGACTCGACAGCCTGCGCGGCCTGATCGGCGGCGTCGCCGCCTCCCTCGCCGAAGGGCTGCGCGGCGTGCGCCCCGACGAGGTGAGCGTCACCTTCGGCGTCGAACTCACCGCCCGCGCCGGGAGGATCGTCGGCCTGCTCGCCGACGGCGAGACCAAGGGGTCCCTCACCGTCACCCTCACCTGGCAGGGCTCCCCGCCCGCCGCCCCCGACCCCGCGCCCGCCCCACCGGGCCAGCGCCAGGGGGAGGCCGCATGAGCCCCTACGAGGGCACGGGGGGCGCACAGGGCGAGGACGTACCCCACATCGAGACCCTGTTCCGGCTCCTCAGCTCCGCCACCGTACGCATCCATGCCGCGCCCGAGGGGTATGCCGAGGGCGTGTCCGGCGCGACACCCTGGGGCAGCGGCTTCTTCGTCGCCCCGGGATGGGTGCTCACCTGCGCCCACGTCGCACTTCGCGGGGGAAGAGACGAGGGAGGCAAGCGCGAAGTGGGCCTGAGCTTCGAGGAGACGGGCGACGGCGGGGCCACCGTCACGCACACCGTGCGCGGCCTCGTCGAATGGGCCCAGCCCGAGCACAGCCCGCCCGGCGACATCTGGCCGGGGCCGGACCTCGCCCTCGTCCGGGTGCTCAACCCGCCGCCCCACCCCTGCGTCTGGCTCAGCGAACGCACCGCGCGCTTCACCCTCGAAGACGTCTACTTCTTCGGCTGGGGCCGGCTCGCCGGCTCCAGCAGCCCGGTCGGCCCCGTCGACGGCCGCTGCACCGTCACCGGCCAGTACGGCACCGACGGCTGGCTCAAGCTCGGCAACCAGGACGAGATCCCGCACGGCGTCTCCGGCGGCCCCGTCGTGGACCTCGCCCGGGGCGAGGTCATCGGCGTCGTCAAAGCCTCCCGCTCGGCCGGCCGCGACGGCGGACTCGCCACCTCCATCGTCCAGTTACGCCGGATCGCCCCGCCCACCGGCACGGTCGCCGCCGAGACCGAGGACACCTACCAGCACGTCATGCACGCCCATGACCGCTACCACGCCCAGCGGCATCGCGACGACGAGACCACCCGCGACACCTGGACCGACATCCAGGGCCCGCTGCGCGCCACCGCCCGCCGCGCCCTCACCGCCGGTAGGCGCGCCGAACTCCTCGGCCTCCTCGCCGAACTGCCGCCCCCGCTCTCCACCGCCCGTCTTGACGAGATCATCGCCCAGCTCACCGGCCGCCGCTACGACGGGATACTCCCCGCCCCCCGCGGCTGGCGCGACGGCCTCGGCATGCTCTACGACCCCCGCCCCGGCGTGCGCGAACTCGACGCCGTCCTGCGCTACGCCGTGCACGCCGCCACCGCCGACCGCCCCTACCCCGCCCCCCGCGGCAGCGAACGCCGGCTGTGGGACTGGATCAGCTCCACCGCCGCCGGCGCCGAACTCGACCGCTGGTCCCGCCGCCGGCTGCGCGAGGAGTGGACCGAGCGGCTCGCCGCCCGCCGCGCCTGGCAGCACGACCCCTGGCCCGCCCTCGGCCCGGCCGACGCCGCCGCCACCGCGCTGCCCGACCCCGCCGACGACGCCCCGCGCCCGTACGTCCTGCTGGAGATCACCCAGCAGGGCTGGGAACGCAGCCGCTACGACTGGCGGGTGTGCGTCACCGGACCCACCGGCGAACGCACCCCCATCGACGGCGAGGACCGCGTCCTCGGCCCCGGCGAGCCCTCACCACGGCTGCGCGCCGTGCTCACCGAGGCGTTCCGGCGCGGCGACGAACCGGGCCGCCCCGTCCCGCTCCAGGTCTCCCTGCCCTACGCCCTGCTCGGCTTCCCCGTCGACGAGTGGCGGCTGCCCCACGACGGCCCCCAACTGGGCGAACAGCGCCCCGTCGTCGTCCGCCGCGCCGACCGCCCGGGGCCCGGCCCCGCCCCCGGCCAGGACCCGGGCCACGAAAGGGGCCTGCCCCGGCACACCCGCTGGACCGCGCTGCACACCGGGCCGATGCGCCCCGACCTCCTCGACTGCGCCGACAACCACCCCGCCCCGCTCCCCACCCCCGCCGCACTCGGCGGCCGGCCCCCGGAGACGGTGCCGGTGCTCTGCCGCACCGGCGTCCCCGGCGGCGACCCCGAAGCCCTGCGCCACGTCCTCGACGCCGGCTACGACGTCGTGCTGTGGCGCCGCGAGATCTCCGCCCGCGAACTCACCTGCACCGACTTCCACGGCCAGGTGACCCGCACGGTCACCGGCGTACGCCGGGCCGGCGCGCTGCCCACCGCCGTGTGGCGGCTGCGCGCCCAGGCCGCCGCCGAGGCACCCGAGGCCGAATGGTCACGGGGGCTCGCCCTCCTGTACGCCGACCCGGGCCACGCCGCCGGGTACGACGAGCCCCTGGAGATCCCGTGAGCGGCGACCGCCCGCCACGGGGCCGCCCCCACCGCACAGCACCTGGCCGACCGAGTGACAGTGACGAGGAGAGTGCCGTGGCCGCCACCGACTCCACTCCGGACCCCGAACGCGAATGGCTGATCTACCGGGGAGCCGGTGAGCCGCACGACCGCATCCGGGCCCTGCCGAAGCCGCCGCCGTGGCGCGACTTCGACGGCCGGCCGCTGGTCGCGCCGGGCCCCGACACCGACAGCTCCTCCACCCGCAGGCTCGGCACCTACCGGCACCTCGCCGAGATGCACCGGCCCAGCGCCGAGGAACTGGAGATCATCAACGCCGCGCTGTATCTGCGCCGCCCGCTGCTGGTCACCGGCAGTCCTGGCACCGGCAAGAGCACCCTCGCGCACGCCGTCGCCCACGAACTCGGCCTCGGCCGGGTCCTGCACTGGCCCATCGTCAGCCGCACCACCCTCGGCGACGGCCTCTACCACTACGACGCCATCGCCCGCCTCCAGGACACCCAGATCGCCGCCGGCAGCCGCGCCGCCGGTGTCCCCGCCCCGCGTGTCGGCGGGATCGGCAGTTATCTGCGGCTCGGCCCGCTCGGCACCGCGCTGCTGCCCACCGCCACCCCCCGGGTGCTGCTCATCGACGAACTCGACAAGAGCGACATCGACCTGCCCAACGACCTCCTCAACGTCCTGGAGGAGGGCTGGTACGCCATCCCCGAACTGGAGCGGGTCGCCGACCGCGAACCCGAGGTGGAGGTGCTGAACGACGACGGCGTCAAGGTCACCGTGCGCGACGGCCGGGTGCGCTGCAACGCCTTCCCGTTCGTGGTCCTCACCAGCAACGGCGAACGCGACTTCCCCGCCGCCCTGCTGCGCCGCTGCATCCACCTGGAGCTGACCAAGCCCGACCACGAGCGGCTCGCCTCCGTGGTGCGCGCCCAGCTCGGCGACCGGCTCGCCCACCTCGGCGACGACATCATCACCCGCTTCCTGGAGCGCTCCCGCACCGAACAGCTGGCCACCGACCAGCTGCTGAACGCCATCTACCTCACCCACCACGCCGAGCAGCCGACCCGCGACCGGCTCGCCGACCTGCTCATCCAGCGCCTCGACCGGCCGAGGTGACGGCATGGGGGACAAGCGGGCCACCGGCCGCCGCGATCAGCTGGCCGAACTGATCGACGGGCTGCGGCAGGCCGGTCTCGAACCCGGCTCCCGGGAACTGGCCGAGGCGCTGTGGCTGGCCGGGCACCTGACCCCCGGACAGCCGGCCACCCCCGGCCCGTCCGGCGGCGACGGCCCCGCGCCGCCCGACACCACCCCCGCCCCGGGCCGCCGCCACCGGTTCGGCACCGGCCCGGAACCCGCCCCCGGTGGTCCCGCGCCGGAGGCCGGAAATCGCACCGCGCGCCGGGCCTACCGGGATGATGAGCCCGTGCCGCTCTACCCCGACCACGCCGTGACCCCCGCCCAGGACCCGCCGGCCCCCGCCGACGCCCTGCGCGTCGGCGTGCCCGAGGCCAGAGCCCTCCCCTCCCTCCTCGAACTCGAACGCGCCCTGCGCCCCCTCCAGCGCTGCCGCCCCGCCGCCCCGCCGCCCGCGGGACCGGACCGGCTCACCCTGGACGAGGCCCGCACCGCCGAGAACACCGCCCGGGCCGGCGGACTGCTGCTCCCCGCCTTCCGCCCCACCGGCCGCCGCGATCTCGAACTCCAGCTCCTGATGGACACCACCTCCGCCATGCGGGTGTGGCAGCGGCTCCTGGGCGAACTCGCCGACGTCTTCGGCCGCATCGGCGCCTTCCGCGACATCCAGGTCCACTACCTGCACGCCCTGCCGGACGGCTCCATCGGGGTGAGCGGCCACTTCGACACCGACCCGGAGAGCCAGGACGCCGTACTGCGCCCCGCCCGCCGGCTGCTGGACCCCACCGGCCGCCGGCTGACCGTCGTGGTCAGCGACTGCGTCGGCCCGCTGTGGCGCGACGGCGCCGCCCACCGGCTGCTGCACCGCCTCGGCCGGTACGCGCCGACCGCCGTCGTCCAGCCGCTGCCCGCCCGGCTGTGGGCCAGGACCCGGCTGCCCGCCAGCCACGGCGCGCTGCGCCGCGCCGAGGGCCCGGCCGCCGGCGCCCGCCTCGGCTTCACCCCCGACGACCCCGGCCACCGGCCGCCGCCCGGCGCCGCCCCCGTACCGGTCCTGCCGCCCACCCCCGCCGCCCTCGGCGCCTGGGCGCGGCTGCTGTCCGGCGGCAGCGCGGCGGCGGTGCCGGCCGCCGTCGGCTGGGTACGTCCCGACCAGCCCGCCGCGCCCCCGGCGCGCCCCGGCAGCCGGTCCCGGCCCGCCACCGAACTGATCGCGAGGTTCCGCGCCACCGCCTCGCCCGGCGCCACCCGGCTCGCCGTGCACCTCGCCGCCGCCCCGCTGTTCCTGCCGGTCATGCAGCTCATACAGCGCACCATGCTGCCCGGCACCGGCCCGGCCGAACTCTCCGAGGTGCTGCTCAGCGGTCTGCTGCGGCGCGCCGGTGACGGCACCGGGGCGGACGGCCTGTGGTACGAGTTCGCCGACGGGGTGCAGGAGGAACTGCTGCGCTCCCTCGGCCAGGACGAGGCCATGCTGGTCCTCAAGCACTGCTCGGCGTACGTGGAGGCCAGGTTCGGCAAGGGCGGCCCCAACTTCCCGGCGCTCGCCCTCGCCCAGCTGACCGGCGGCCGGCTCACCCCCGTCCCCCCGTCCGGGGGCGACCCGGAGGGCGAGCCCGAGCCGGGCGGCGCCGCCCGCTCCCCGCAGCCGTTCGCCGAGGTCGCCGCCAAGGTGCTGCGCCGCTTCCTGCCCGGCACCCCGCAGCAGGGCACCCCGGCCCCGGAG
>NZ_JBHWJL010000189.1:0-10142 GCF_042731495.1 Streptomyces sp. NPDC059853 | reverse complement strand
GGGCCGGAGCCCAGGATGATGACGGCGGGCTTGGTGCGCGGCCCGACCTCGGTCTCCTCGTCGTAGGAGGAGTAGAGGTAGGGGGTGCGGGCGGCGAACTCGGCCGCGCAGGTGTCCACGGTCTTGTAGACGGGGCGCACACCGAGCGAGTGCCGCACCTCGCGCACGACGTCCTCGCGCAGGCCGCGGATCCCGGCGATCTGCGCGTCGGAGAAGCCGTGCCGCTTGGCGTGGGCGAGCAGGTCGGCGTCGAGCCGTTCGGCGTCGGCGAGTTCACCGGCGATCTCGGCGACGAGGAAGAGCTGGTCGACGAACCAGGGGTCGATGCGGGTAGCATCGAAGACCTCTTCGCGGGTGGCGCCGGCCCGGATGGCGGCCATGACGGTGTTCAGCCGGCCGTCGGTGGGCCGGGCGGCGCGGGCGAGCAGGTCGGCCTTGTCGCCGGGGTCGCCGGTGAAGTCGAAGGAGGCGCCCTTCTTCTCGACCGAGCGCAGCGCCTTGTTGAGCGCCTCGGTGAAGTTCCGGCCGATGGCCATGGCCTCGCCCACCGACTTCATGGTGGTGGTGAGGGAGGAGTCGGCGGCGGGGAACTTCTCGAAGGCGAACCGGGGCACCTTGACCACGACGTAGTCGAGGGTGGGCTCGAAGGAGGCCGGGGTCCGCTCGGTGATGTCGTTGGGGATCTCGTCCAGGGTGTAGCCGATGGCGAGCCGGGCGGCGATCTTGGCGATCGGGAAGCCGGTGGCCTTGGAGGCGAGGGCGGAGGAGCGGGAGACCCGGGGGTTCATCTCGATGACGACGACGCGGCCGTCCTCGGGGTTGACGGCGAACTGGATGTTGCAGCCGCCGGTGTCCACGCCGACCTCGCGGATGACGGCGATCCCGATGTCCCGCAGGATCTGGTACTCGCGGTCGGTGAGGGTCATGGCGGGGGCGACGGTGATGGAGTCGCCGGTGTGCACGCCCATCGGGTCGAGGTTCTCGATGGAGCAGACGACGACCACGTTGTCCGCGCGGTCGCGCATCAGCTCCAGCTCGTACTCCTTCCACCCCAGGATGGACTCCTCCAGGAGCACCTCGGTAGTGGGCGAGAGCGCCAGGCCCTGGCCGGCGATGCGGCGCAGTTCCTCCTCGTCGTGGGCGAAGCCGGAGCCGGCGCCGCCCATGGTGAAGGAGGGGCGCACGACGACGGGGTAGCCGCCGAGGGCGGGGACGCCGGCGAGCACCTCGGCCATGGAGTGGCAGATGACCGAGCGGGCGGACTCGCCGTGGCCGATCTTCTCGCGCACCGCCTCGACGACGCCCTTGAAGAGGTCGCGGTCCTCGCCCTTGTTGATGGCCTCGACGTTGGCGCCGATCAGCTCCACGCCGTACCGCTCCAGGGTGCCGGACTGGTGGAGGGAGATGGCGGTGTTGAGGGCGGTCTGGCCGCCGAGGGTGGGCAGCAGCGCGTCGGGGCGCTCCTTGGCGATGATCTTCTCGACGAACTCCGGGGTGATCGGCTCGACATAGGTGGCGTCGGCGATCTCCGGGTCGGTCATGATCGTGGCCGGGTTGGAGTTGACGAGGATGACGCGCAGTCCCTCGGACTTCAGCACGCGGCACGCCTGGGTGCCCGAGTAGTCGAACTCGGCGGCCTGTCCGATGACGATCGGACCGGATCCGATGACCAGGACGGACTGGATATCGGTGCGCTTAGGCACGCTGGTCCTCCATCAGGGAGACGAAGCGGTCGAACAGGTAGGCGGCGTCGTGCGGACCGGCCGCCGCTTCGGGGTGGTACTGGACGCTGAAGGCCGGCCGGTCGAGCAGACGCAGCCCCTCGACGACGTTGTCGTTGAGGCAGACGTGGGAGACCTCGGCGCGGCCGAAGGGGGTGTCGGAGACGGTGTCGAGCGGGGCATCGACGGCGAATCCGTGGTTGTGGGCGGTGACCTCGACCTTGCCGGTCACCCGGTCCTTGACCGGCTGGTTGATGCCGCGGTGGCCGTATTTGAGCTTGTAGGTGCCGAAGCCGAGCGCACGGCCCAGGATCTGGTTGCCGAAGCAGATGCCGAACAGCGGGGTGCCGCGCTCCAGGACGGCGCGCATGAGGCCGACCGCGTGGTCGGCGGTGGCCGGGTCGCCGGGGCCGTTGGAGAAGAAGACGCCGTCGGGGGCGAGGGCGTAGATCTCCTCGGCGGTGGTGGTGGCGGGCAGGACGCGCACCTCGATGCCGCGCTCCGCCATCCGGTAGGGGGTCATGCCCTTGATACCGAGGTCGACGGCGGCGACGGTGAAGCGGCGCCGTCCCTGGGCGGGCACGGTGTACGGCTCGGTGGTGGCGACCTCGGAGGCCAGGTCGGCGCCGCTCATGGCGGGGGCGGCCTGGACCCGGGCGAGCAGTTCGTCCTCGCCGGCCAGCGCGTCGCCGGAGAAGATGCCGACCCGCATGGCGCCGCGCTCGCGCAGATGGCGGGTGAGGGCGCGGGTGTCGATGCCGGAGATGCCGACCACGCCCTGGGCGGTCAGTTCGGCGTCGAGGCTGCGGGTGGCGCGCCAGTTGGAGGAGACGCGGGCCGGGTCGCGGACCACGTAGCCGGCGACCCAGATGCGGCCGGATTCGGGGTCCTCGTCGTTCACGCCGGTGTTGCCGACGTGCGGGGCGGTCATGACGACGACCTGGCGGTGGTAGGAGGGGTCGGTGAGGGTCTCCTGGTAGCCGGTCATGCCGGTGGAGAAGACGGCCTCGCCGAGGGTCTGGCCCACCGCGCCGTAGCTGCGGCCGCGGAAGGTGCGGCCGTCCTCCAGGACGAGTACGGCGGGGCCGGTGCGGGGGGTGGCGGTGGTCATGCGGCACCTTCTTCGGGGGTGTGCGGGCCGGCGGGGGCCGTGGTGGCGGGCTGGAGCGCCTGGACCCAGGCGGCGTGCTCGTCGGCCCGGTCGGACCGGAAGCCGGAGTCCAGCAGCCGGTCGCCGTGCTCCCAGGTGATCACCAGCAGGCCGCCCTCGGTGAGGACCTTGCCGGCGATGCCCTTGTCGAGCCTGGCCCCGCGGACGCGGTCGGCCGGGATGAGGAAGCCGGGGGCTCCGGTGCGCTCCACGGTGATGCCCTCGGCGGTGAGGGTCAGCTCGGCGCGGCTGCGGGCGCCGAGGCCGTGCGCGACGATGCGGTCCAGCCACTGCCCGGCGGTGGTGGAGCCGTGGTAGCGGCCGGTCAGCCGCAGCCGGGCGTCACCGGGCGCCTCCGGCGGGGCGGGCAGCTCGGGCAGGTCGCCCTGGAGGCTGCCGCGCCACTTCCAGCCCTCGCGCATCAGCCAGTAGACGAGGGCGACGAGCAGCAGCAGGCCGACCGTCCAGCCGATGCGCGCGGCCCAGTCGGTGACCTCGGCCGACTTGCGTTCGATCGTCTCGTCGGCGAGGACGATCAGCTGTGCGGTGATGATGTGGCTCATGTGAGATTCCCGTCCGTGACCGTTGCCCGGCCCCGCAGGAAGGTGTGCGTCACCCGGCCCGGCAGCTCGCGCCCCTTGTAGGGGGTGTTCCGGCTGCGGGAGACGAAACCGGCGGGGTCCACCAGGGAACGGTATGCCGGGTCGACCAGCGTGAGGTTGGCGGGTTCCCCCACGGCGACCGGACGGCCGTGTCCGGCGAGCCGGCCGATAGCGGCGGGCGCGTACGCCATCCGGTCGGCGACCTTGGCCCAGTCCATCAGGCCGGTGTCGACCATGGTGTGCTGGACGACGGAGAGGGCGGTCTCCAGGCCGATCATCCCCATGGCGGCGGCGCCCCACTCGCAGTCCTTGTCCTCGTGGGGGTGCGGGGCGTGATCGGTGGCCACGATGTCGATGGTGCCGTCCGCGAGCGCCTCGCGCAGTGCCAGGACGTCGGTCTCGGTGCGCAGCGGTGGGTTGACCTTGTAGACCGGGTCGTAGGAGCGCACCAGCTCGTCGGTGAGCAGCAGGTGGTGCGGGGTGACCTCGGCGGTGACCCGCCAGCCCTTGGACTTGGCCCAGCGCACCAGCTCCACGGAGCCGGCGGTGGACAGGTGGCAGATGTGCAGCCGGGAGCCGACGTGGGCGGCGAGCAGGATGTCGCGGGCGATGATCGATTCCTCGGCGACGGCGGGCCAGCCGGTGAGGCCGAGTTCGGCGGAGACGGTGCCCTCGTTCATCTGGGCGCCCTCGGTGAGCCGGGGCTCCTGGGCGTGCTGGGCGATCACGCCGTCGAACGCCTTCACGTACTCCAGGGCGCGGCGCATGATCACGGCGTCGTCCACGCACTTGCCGTCGTCGGAGAAGACGGTGACGCCGGCGGCGCTGTCGTGCATGGCGCCCAGTTCGGCGAGCTGCTTGCCGCCCAGGCCGACGGTGACGGCGCCGATGGGCTGGACGTCGCAGTAGCCGGACTCGCGGCCCAGGCGCCACACCTGCTCGACGACGCCCGCGGTGTCGGCGACGGGGAAGGTGTTGGCCATGGCGTGCACGGCGGTGTAGCCGCCGGCGGCGGCGGCCCGGGTGCCGGTGAGGACGGTCTCGGAGTCCTCGCGGCCCGGCTCGCGCAGGTGGGTGTGCAGATCCACCAGGCCGGGCAGCAGGATCCGGCCGTCCGCCTCGATCACGGTGGCGCCCGCGGCCGGGAGGCCGGAGCCGATCTCGGCGATGGTGCCGTGCTCGACGAGGACGTCCTGCGGCCGTCCGCCGAGGATCTTGGCGCCCTTGATCAGGGTGCGCCGGGGGGTTGCGGTCTCACTCATGGGTTTCCTTGGTGGCGGCGGGCTCGGCTCCGCCGAGCAGCAGGTAGAGGACGGCCATGCGGACGCTGACGCCGTTGGTGACCTGTTCGACGGCGGTGCAGCGGGGGGAGTCGGCGACCTCGGCGGTGATCTCCATGCCGCGGTTCATCGGCCCGGGGTGCATGACGACCGCGTGGCCGGGCATCTTGGCCATGCGCTCGCCGTCCAGGCCGTAGCGGCGGGCGTACTCGCGCTCGGTCGGGAAGTAGGCGGCGTTCATCCGCTCGCGCTGGACGCGGAGCATCATCACGGCGTCGGACTTGGGCAGGACCGCGTCCAGGTCGTAGGAGACGGCGCAGGGCCAGTGCTCCACGCCGATCGGGACCAGGGTGGGCGGGGCGACCACGGTCACCTCGGCGCCCAGGGTGTGCAGCAGCTGGACGTTGGAGCGGGCCACCCGGGAGTGCAGGATGTCGCCGACGATGGTGATCCGGCGCCCGGCGAGGTCGGTGCCGGCCGCGGCTCCCGCGGCCAGCCGGCGGCGGATGGTGTAGGCGTCGAGGAGCGCCTGGGTGGGGTGTTCGTGGGTGCCGTCCCCGGCGTTGACCACGCAGCCGCCGATCCAGCCGGAGGTGGCGAGCCGGTGCGGGGCGCCGGAGTCGTGGTGCCGGATGACGACGGCGTCGGCGCCCATCGCCTGGAGGGTGAGGGCGGTGTCCTTGAGCGATTCGCCCTTGGAGACCGAGGAGCCCTTGGCCGAGAAGTTGATCACATCGGCGGAGAGCCGCTTGGCGGCCGCCTCGAACGAGATCCGGGTGCGGGTGGAGTCCTCGAAGAACAGGTTGACGACCGTGCGGCCGCGCAGGGTGGGGAGTTTCTTGATCGGCCGGTCCGCGATCCGGCCCATCTCCTCGGCGGTGTCGAGGATCAGGACGGCGTCGTCGCGGCTGAGGTCGGTGGCCGAGATGAGATGGCGCTTCATCGTTGCCTTCCCGGTGAGGGGTGTGCTGAGGGCGTGCGGGCAGGCGCGGGCACGGCGGGGCCGGGGTGGTGGCCGGGCCGTGCCGGGGCGCGCTACCGCTCGGCGGCGGAGGCGTCCTCGCGTACGCCCAGGAGCACGCCGTCGCGGCCGTCCTCCTCGGTGAGCTGGACCTTGACCGTCTCCCGCAGGGAGGTGGGGATGTTCTTGCCGACGTAGTCGGCGCGGATCGGCAGCTCGCGGTGGCCGCGGTCGACCAGGACGGCGAGCTGGACGGCGCGCGGGCGGCCGATGTCGCCGAGCGCGTCGAGGGCGGCCCGGATGGTGCGGCCGGAGAACAGCACGTCGTCGACGAGGACGACCAGCGCCCCGTCGATGCCGGAACCGGGGATCTCGGTGCGGGCCAGGGCCCGGGCCGGGCGCAGCCGCAGATCGTCGCGGTACATGGTGATGTCCAGCGATCCGACGGGCACGGGGTGTCCGGTGATCTCGGCCAGCCGGGCGGTGAGCCGGTGGGCGAGGGCGACGCCGCGGGTCGGGATGCCCAGCAGCACCACGTCGTCGGCGCCCTTGGCGCGTTCGACGATCTCGTGGGCGATGCGGGTCAGTGCCCGGGCGATGTCCGGCGCTTCCAGCACGGAGCGGGCCGGGGGCGACTCATGGGTGTCCATACGAAAGGACCTCCTTCCCCGCCTCACGGGACGGGCCTTAAAGGACGTCTGGTGTTCGAATGAACCATAGCAGGGCACTCGATACGCTCCGCATCGCCCCAGGTCAGAGAGGAGGGACCCGGTCCGGCTTGACGGGAGATATCACGCTGCGTAACATCACAGTGAGTAACGAAATTGCCGTCCGGGGAGACACATGTCCAGCGAATACGCCAAACAGCTCGGAGCCAAGCTCCGCGCCATCCGCACCCAGCAGGGTCTGTCGCTCCATGGGGTCGAGGAGAAGTCCCAGGGCCGCTGGAAGGCGGTCGTGGTCGGCTCGTACGAGCGCGGCGACCGCGCGGTGACCGTGCAGCGCCTCGCGGAGCTGGCGGACTTCTACGGTGTGCCCGTCCAGGAGCTGCTGCCCGGCACCACGCCCGGCGGCGCCGCCGAGCCGCCGCCGAAGCTGGTGCTCGACCTGGAGCGGCTCGCCACGCTGCCCAGCGAGAAGGCCGGCCCGCTGCAGCGCTACACGGCCACCATCCAGAGCCAGCGCGGTGACTACAACGGCAAGGTGCTCTCGATCCGCCAGGACGATCTGCGCACCCTCGCGGTGATCTACGACCAGTCCCCCTCGGTGCTGACCGAGCAGCTGATCAGCTGGGGTGTGCTGGGCGCGGACGCCCGTCGCGCGGTGCAGGCCGAGGAGAGCTGACCGGGGCGCGCGCAACGCGCGTCACCTCCGCGTCGCGCCGCCCGTGGCGGCGCATGGCACAGGGGCGGACGGCCGGCCATCAGGCCCGCCGCCCGCCCCTGCCGTGGCGGCTCAGCGCCGCAACGAGGGCTTCAGCTCCTTGAGCCGTCCCAGCAGGCCGTTCACGAAGGCCGGCGAATCATCGGTGGAGTACTGCCGGGCCAGCTGCACGGCCTCGTCCAGCACCACCGGATCGGGCACGTCGTCCCGCCAGATCAGCTCGAAGGCACTCAGCCGCAGGATGTTGCGGTCCACGGCCGGCATCCGGTCCAGCGGCCAGCCGATCGTGTACTGCGTCAGCAGCTCGTCGATCCGCTCGGCCCGCTCCGCGAACCCCTCGACCAGCTCCCTGGTGTACGGATTGACCTGCGGGTTCCCCTGATCGCTCAGGGCCTTGCGCGTCCACTCGGCCAGGACGTCGGTGGGGTCGGCAGCGCGCTGATCCGCCTCGAAGAGGATCTGGAGCGCTCGCTGCCGCGCCTTGCTGCGCGCGGACACGTCAGCTGTTCACCCGGCCGAGGTACTCACCGGAACGGGTGTCGACCTTGATCTTCTCGCCCGTGGTGATGAAGAGCGGAACGCCGATCTCGTAGCCGGTCTCCAGCTTGGCGGGCTTGGTGCCGCCGGTGGAGCGGTCGCCCTGGACGCCCGGCTCGGTGTACTCGATGGTCAGCTCCACCGAGGCGGGCAGTTCCACGAAGAGCGGGGTGCCCTCGTAGATGGCCACGGTGGCGTCGAAGCCCTCGAGCAGGAAGTTGGCCGCCTCGCCCACCGTCTTGGGGTCGATGGGCAGCTGCTCATAGGTCTGGGTGTCCATGAAGACGAAGTCGGTGCCGTCCTTGTAGGAGAACTGCATCGCACGGCGGTCGACGGTGGCGGTCTCGACCTTGGTGCCGGCGTTGAAGGTCTTGTCGACCACCTTGCCGGAGAGCACGTTCTTCAGCTTGGTGCGCACAAAGGCACCGCCCTTGCCGGGCTTGACGTGCTGGAACTCCACAACGGACCACAACTGTCCGCCGTCGAGCTTGAGCACCATGCCGTTCTTGAGGTCGTTCGTGGTGGCCACGGGCGCGGAATCTCCTACAGGCTGGCTAGAGGGGACCGGAGGAACCCCCCGTGCGTCGGGTGGACCCGGTCACAGTGCCAGGAGTTCCTTGGTCGTGATGGTGAGTAGCTCGGGACCGCCGTCCGCCGGTGAGCGGACGACGAGCGTGTCGTCGATCCGGACTCCGCCCCGGCCCGGGAGGTGTACTCCCGGCTCGACGGTGACCGGCACACAAGGGCCCAGTCTACCCATGGCGGCCGGGGACAGCCGGGGGTCCTCCCCGATTTCCAGCCCGACCCCGTGCCCGGTGGCCGGGCCGAGCGCCGAACCGTGCCCCGCGGCCTCCAGCACGGAACGCGCCGCGCGGTCCACGGCGTGGTACTCGGCGCCCGGCAGCAGCGCCTCGCGGGCCGCCCGCTGGGCGGCGAACACCAGGTCGTACAGCTCGATCTGCCAGTCGGCCGGACTGGAGCCGATCACGAACGTGCGGCCGATCCGGCAGCGGTAGCCGCGGAACCTGGCCCCCAGGCACACCGACAGGAAGTCCCCCTCCTCCACCCGTCGGTCGGTGGGCCGGTGCCCGGCCACCCCCGAGTGCGATCCGGTGGCCACCGAGGTGGCGAAGGCCGGGCCGTCCGCCCCGTGGTCGACCAGGCGCCGCTCCAGTTCCAGCGCCAGATGGCGCTCGGTACGGCCGACCAGGATCGACTCCAGCAACTCCCCCAGCGCCCGGTCGGTGATCTCGGCCGCGATCCGCAGCGCCGCGATCTCGTCCTCGTCCTTGACCAGCCGGTGTTCCTCCACCACCCGGCCCAGATCGGTCAGCCGCACGCCGGGGGCCCCGGCGGCCAGCGCCCGGTGCCGGGCGACGGTCAGATGGTGTTCCTCGACGGCCACGGTGTCGGCGCCGGCCTTCATCGCCATCGCCACGGCGGCGATCGCCGGATCGCTCTCCCCGTGCAGCACCTCGGTGCGCAGCCCCTCGGTGTCGGCGGGACGCGGTGCGGCGGAGGCGTCGGCCGCCTCCCAGTGGCTGAGCAGCACGTCGTCACCCGAGCGGCCCACCAGCAGGACCGCGTCGGCGGGGGCGGCGCCGACCAGGTAGCGGACATTGGCGGGGCGGGAGACGACCAGAGCGGTGCTGCCGGCGGCCGAGCAGCGGGCCCGCAGCCTGGAGCGCCGGGCGGCATGTACCTCGGACATGGACCGAGCCTACGCAGCCCGGGGCCACGGGGCGCCTTCAACACGTCCTAACGGGGACGCGCACCTCACCAGGCGGGCGGGCTGCTCAGCGAGCGGGCCACCGCCTCGTCCAGCATCCGGGCGGTGGTGGCCACGTCGTGCCGGGAATTGTCGATGATCGGCAGCCCGGAGCCGTACCAGCCGGCCATCCGGCCGTGGATGGTGGCGACCTCCTCGTCCGACAGCCGCCGGGTGCCGGTGCGGGCGGCGTTGCGCTCCAGCACGACATCGAGACCCGGCAGCAGTACGACCGGGATCAGCCCGGGGCCCACGTGCCGTTTCCAGCCGCCCAGGCCGACGGCGGGGCGGTCGGGGAAGACCGCGTCGTCCAGGATGCAGGAGATGCCGTTGGCCAGATAGTTGCGGGCCGCGAAACCGCAGGTGCGGCGGGCCAGCCGGTACTGCGCCTCGGAGCGGTCGTCCCACCCGGCGCGCGGGTCGGCGAACCCGGCCCGCACCCATTCGCGGACGTCGTCCAGGCTGATGCTGGCGGTGGGCACCGGACGGCGCTCGGCCCAGTAGCGGGCGACGGTCGTCTTGCCGGCCCCGGCCGGGCCGATGAGCAGCACGGCGACGCCGATGTGCGCGACATCCGGGTGCGCGGGGGCGACGGCGGGTGCCGGGGCGGGCACTGCGGCGCCGGCCGGCAGCTGGATCTGCCCGCCCGTCCCGCCGTCGAGCGGGGCGTGCGGCGGCGGGGGCATCCCGGGTTGATGCATCCGGCACCACTGGCGATGTAGAGGCACGGCAGACGGCTC
>NZ_JBHWJL010000188.1:0-10143 GCF_042731495.1 Streptomyces sp. NPDC059853 | reverse complement strand
TTCCTGTCCCCGTTCAGCAACCACCGCACCGACGGCTACGGCGGCGACTTCGCGGGCCGCACCCGGTTCGCCCTGGAGGTGGTGGACGCCGTCCGCGCCGTGTGGCCCGAGCACCTGCCGCTGTTCTTCCGCATCTCGGCCACCGACTGGCTCGCCGAGGGCGGCTGGGAGGCCGACGACACGGTGCGCTTCGCCCGCCTGCTGCGCGAGCACGGAGTGGACCTGCTGGACGTGTCCACCGGCGGCAACGCCCCCGGCGTCCGGATCCCCACCGGCCCCGGCTACCAGGTGCCCTTCGCGGCCCGGGTGAAGAACGAGACGGATCTCCCGGTGGCCGCGGTCGGGCTGATCACCGAGCCGGAGCAGGCCGAGAAGATCCTCGTCAACGGCGAGGCGGACGCCGTCCTGTTGGGCCGTGAACTCCTGCGCGACCCGTACTGGGCGCACCGGGCGGCCCGCGAGCTGGGCGTACGCGACCGGCGGGTGCCGGCGCAGTATCTGCGGGCGGTGTGAGGAACGCTCCCACGCGTGGCCGGCCCGGCGGCCGGTGGCGCGCGCCGACGGCGCCGGACAGTAGGGTAACGGACCGTGGCAGCACGACCGTTGAATGAGATTGTGGAAGCCGGCTGGGCCAAGGCCCTGGAACCGGTGGCCGACCGGATCGCGGCGATGGGCGATTTCCTGCGCGCGGAGATCGCCCAGGGCCGGACCTACCTCCCCGCGGGAGCGCACGTCCTGCGGGCCTTCAGCCAGCCGTTCGACGACGTGCGGGTGCTGATCGTCGGCCAGGACCCGTACCCCACCCCGGGCCACGCCGTGGGGCTCAGCTTCGCGGTGGCACCCGAGGTGCGGCCGCTGCCGGGCAGCCTGGAGAACATCTTCCGCGAACTGCACACCGACCTCGGCGCGCCCCGGCCGTCCAACGGCGACCTCACCCCCTGGACGCGGCAGGGGGTGCTGCTGCTGAACCGGGCGCTGACCACCGCGCCGCGCAGCCCCGGCGCCCACCGCGGCAAGGGCTGGGAAGAGGTCACCGAGCAGGCGATCCGGGCGCTCGCGGCGCGCGGCAAGCCGCTGGTGGCCATCCTGTGGGGGCGCGACGCCCGGAATCTGCGCCCGCTGCTCGGCCCGGTGCCGAGCGTGGAATCGGCGCACCCCTCCCCCATGTCGGCCGACCGGGGGTTCTTCAACTCGCGGCCGTTCAGCCGGGCCAATGCCCTGCTGGCCGAGCAGGGCGCGCCGCCGGTGGACTGGACCCTGCCGTGAGCGCCCCGGCCGGGGGCTGGGTGCTGGGGGTGGACTCGGGCGGCTCCGGGCTGCGGGTGGCGCTGGCCGCGGTCTCCGCCGCGGGCGCGGTCGAGCCGGGGTGGGAGACGGTCACCGCTCCCCCGGTGCGGACCGGGGCGGCGGGCATCGACGCGGAGCAGTTCGCCGAACGGCTGCTGCCGGCCGGCCGGGAGCTGGTGGCGCGGGCCGGGGCGGGGCCGGTCGCGGCGGCGTGCGTGGGCGCGGCCGGGATGGCCACCCTCGGCGCGGGGCTGCGGGAGCGGCTGCCCGGGGCGCTGGCGGACGGGTTCGGGGTGCGGCGCTGGGCGCTGGCGGCGGACGCGGTCACCGGGTACGCCGGGGCGCTGGGGATCCGTCCGGGCGTGGTGGTGGCGGCGGGCACCGGCATGATCGCGCTGGGCACCGATCTGCGCGGCTGGCGCCGGGCGGACGGCTGGGGTCATCTGCTGGGCGACTGCGGCGGCGGGGCCTGGATCGGCGGGCGGGGGCTGGCCGCGGCGCTGCGGGCACACGACGGGCGCACCGGCGGCTCGGCGGCCCTGCTGGAGCGGGCCGAGGCGCGGTTCGGCCCCGCGGCCGGGCTGCCGGAGGCGGTGTATCCGCGGCCCGACCGGGCGGCGGTACTGGCGTCCTTCGCGCCCGAGGTGGCTTCCTGCGCCGCCGCCGACCCGGTGGCGGCGGAGATCATGGCGGCGGCCGCGCGGGAGATCGCGGAGACGGCCGCGGCGGCGGCACCGGGCGCGGTGGCGGACGGGGGCGGGACGGAGGTGGCGCTGACCGGAGGGCTGCTGCGCCTCGGCGAGCCACTGCTGGCCCCGCTGCGGGCGGAGCTGGACCGCCGGCTGCCGGGCTGCGTCACAGTCCCCGCGGCCGGGGACCCACTGGCCGGTGCGCTGCTGGTCGCCGCGCGGATCGCGGTGGGCGGGCTGGGGTTGCCATCCGATCGGGCGTTGCTGGTGGTGGGTTGACCGGGTCACACCCAGGCGCGGGATTTTTCCGGACAAACCCCAAGGGGGTGCCCCCGGCCGAACAGCCAAGCACATCAAGGCATTAACATGCGGCGACATGAGCTCCCCCACTGGGCACGGGCCCGGACTGCCCGTACGAATGCCGAGACCACGCCAGCCCGGACGTCACCGTCGCCCGGAGCCCGTCAGCGCGCCCGAGGGCGCGCCGGTGCTCGTGCTCGCCGTGCCCGGTACGCCGTCGGCGGCCGGCCGCGGCATCGCCGAGGAAGTGACCAGCATCGCCCGTTCCGAGCTGCCCGGGCTCGACGCGCGGGTGGGTTTCTCCGAGAGCGCGGACGAGGACACCGAGTTCCCCTCGCTGCGCGCGGTGCTGTCGCAGGTGGCCGCCGAGCGCGACGACGCCGAGCAGCGTCCGTCGGCCGTGGTCGTCCCGCTGCTCGCGGGTCCGGACAGCGCGCAGCTGCGCGGTATCCGGCAGGCGGTGCTCAGCAGTGGCTCGGGGGCCGAGCTGACGGACGTCCTGGGGCCGCACCCGCTGCTGGCCGAGGGGGTGCACGTACGGCTGTCGGAGGCGGATCTGGCCCGCGCCGACCGGGCCCGGCTGTTCACCGTGGCCACGGCGGCGGACGGGATCATCCTGGTCACCGTCGGCGGCGAGGAGGCCGTGCAGGCGGCGGGGATCACCGGCATGCTGCTCTCGGCGCGGCTGGCGGTGCCGGTGCTGGCGGCGGCGCTGGACAAGGCCGGTTCGGTCGCGGACGTGGCGGCGCAGCTGATGGACGCGGGTTCGCAGCAGCTGGCGCTCGCGCCGTGCCTGATCGGGCCGGAGGTGCCGGACGGGCTGCTGGCCGCGGCCGCCGAGGAGGCGGGCTGCGCGACGGCCGAGCCGCTGGGCGCGTACCCGGGTATCGGCAAGCTGGTGTTGTCGGCGTACACCACCAAGCTCGGGATTCCGCTGCGGGATTCGCAGGGGGCCTCGGCCCGGTGAGCCGGGGCGGCGCGGCTGTCACACTGGTCGTATGACGACGGTGCGACCGGCTGCCGCTGCCCTGGTGTTCGACCTCGACGGCACGCTGGTGGACAGCGAGCCGCACTACTACGAGGCGAACCGGCGGGTGCTGGCCGGGCAGGGTGTGCGTGATTTCAGCTGGGAGCGGTACACGCACTACATCGGGATCGGTGCCCTGGACGCGCTGGCCGCGCAGCGGGCGGAGTACGG
Organism: Streptomyces sp. NPDC059853; assembly: GCF_042731495.1. NCBI lineage: Bacteria > Bacillati > Actinomycetota > Actinomycetes > Kitasatosporales > Streptomycetaceae > Streptomyces > Streptomyces sp. NPDC059853. The sequence goes on along the minus strand of NZ_JBHWJL010000188.1, from coordinate 6,669 downwards.
GATCGCCACGCCGGCCGAGGAGTTGCTGGCCGAGCAGGACCGGGTCTACCTGGAGCTGATCCGGGGCCGTATCGAGGTGTTCCCGGGCATGGCGCGGCTGGTGGAGCTGGCGCACGCGGCGGGGCTGCCGCTTGCGGTGGCCTCCGGGTCCACCCGGGAGGCGATCGACGCGGCGCTGACCGGCAGCGCGGTGGGCGCGCTGCTGCCGGTGCGGGTCTCCGCCGAGGAGGTGCCGCGCGGGAAGCCGGCGCCGGATGTGTTCGAGGCGGCGGCGCACCGGCTGGGGGTACCGCCGCAGGCGTGCGTGGTGGTGGAGGACGCGGCCCCGGGGGTGACGGCGGCGCTGGCGGCCGGTATGCGGTGTGTCGCGGTGCCTTCGGTGCTGCGGGCGGCGGACGAAGCGGTGTTCGCGGCGGCGGGGCTGTGTTTCCCCGGCGGCCAGGACACCTTCGACGCCGAGGCCGTCCTCGCCTGGGTGCGGGACGCCCCGGACGGCGCGGCCGCGGCCGCCGATTCCTGACGCGGCCGGACGGTGCGGCGCCGAGGCGCGTGCCGGCCCCGGCGGGCCATGGATTGCGTTTCGATATTCCAGGAATAGCCGCATGTGGTGCCATGCCTCCCCAGCAGATGACGGCGCGCTCCGGGCATCGCCCGGCTGGAGGAGACGTGACGCAGTTCGGCTCGCCCGAGGACACCGCGCGACGCGACCCCTCCCCCGCCGGCCCGCCGGTGCCGCGGGTCGACGGGGTACGGCTGCTGGAGGTGCTGGAGCGGCTGGGCGAGATCGGCGCCGATCCGGGCGGCGGGGTGACCCGGCTCGGGCTCGGCCCGCTGGAGCGGCAGGCCCGCGGCTGGCTGGCCGGGGTGGGGCGTTCGGCCGGTCTGGTGCCGCGCACCGACCCGGCCGGGAACCTCTTCGTGCGGCTGCCGGGGCCGTCCGCCGGTCCCGTGCTGCTGATCGGCTCGCACGTGGACACCGTGGTGCAGGGCGGGCGGCTGGACGGCGCCTACGGGGTGGTCGCGGCCATCGAGGTGCTGCGGGTGCTGCACGCCGGCGGGGTGCGGCTGCCGTTCGATCCGGTGGCCGTGGCGTTCTCCAACGAGGAGGGCGCGCTGGTGCAGTTGCCGTTCTTCGGCTCGCGGGCGGTGTGCGGGCAGTTGGCGGACCAGGCGGAGGCCACCGACCGTGCCGGGCGCGGCGCGCACGCCTATCTGGCCGAGCACGGCGGGGATCCCGCCCGGCTGGCCGAGGCGGCGTGGCCCGAGGGAAGCATCGCGGCCTATCTGGAACTCCACATCGAACAGGGCCCGGTGCTGGAGCGCGCCGGGATCCCCATCGGGGTGGTGGAGGGCATCGTGGGCCGCACCATCGTGGACATCGAGGTGCTGGGGCAGGCGCAGCACGCGGGCACCACCCCCATGGAGGCCCGGCAGGACGCGCTGGTGGCCGCCGCCGAACTGGTGCTGGGCGTGCGGCGGATCGCCGCGGCGGACGGGATCTGCACGACGGCCACGGTGGGTTTTCTGCGGGCGTCCCCGAATGTGACCAACACGGTGCCCGGTACGGCCCGGCTCACCGCGGAGGTACGGGACATCGACCCGGCCCGGCTGGCGGCGGGCGAGGCCGCGGTCCGGGCGGTGTGCGCGCGGGTGGAGCGGCGTACCGGCTGCCGGGTGCGGTGTGCCGTCTCCAGCGGTTCGGCGCCGGTGGCCACCGACCCGGGGCTGCGGCGGGCGATCGCGGAGGCGGCGGACGCGCTGGGGCTGGCCCGGCTGGCGCTGCCGAGCGGGGCCGGGCACGACGCGCAGATCGTGGCGTCCGTCGCCCCGATCGGCATGATCTTCGTGCCGAGTACCGGCGGGATCTCCCACGCCCCGGCCGAGGACACCCCGCCGGAGGCGCTGGTGCGGGGCGCGGATGTGCTGCTCCGTACCGTGCTGCGGCTGGCCACCACGGCGGGCGGGGGCCCCGGCCGGGGGGAGGACCGCGCGCCGTGACGTATGCGCCCGGGCCGTGGCGGGAACTCGACATTCCTGTTCGTTGACGACCCCGTGACCGCTGTGCCATCGTCTCCGACAGGAGTTGCCCGGCTACCCCTCGTGGCGGCTCCGCCGGGGTCCGTCCGGGGGGACGGCGCACCGACCGCGGCCCGGTACGCCCGGGCGCACGGCGTCACCGCAGGCCGGAAGGCCACTCACCTCTGTTTCCGGCTGGTCGACGGCACGTTCTACGCGGGTGGCCCCGGCCGGGGGCACGCTTCCTCACTCCGCCGCGCGGTCTTCGGGAACACGGATCGAGCAGTGAGGGAGAGACACCCATGGAGTTCCGGATACTCGGCCCGCTGGAAGTGGCCCACGACGACGGCCCCCTCCAGGTCAGGGGTTCGCGGCAGCGCACCGTGCTGGCGCTGCTGCTCCTGGAGGCGGAGCGGATCGTGCCGGTCGACCGGCTGATCGACGGGGTGTGGGGCAAGGAGCCGCCGGCGACCAGCCGCAGCCAGATCCAGATCTGCATCTCCTCCCTGCGGCACCAGTTGTCGGCCGGTGGGCTGATCACCACCCGGCCGCCCGGCTACCGGCTGCGGACCGGCGGACACCTCCTGGATCTCACGGAGTTCGAGGGGCGGGTCGCCTCCGGCCGGAAGGCGGCGGCCGAGGGGCGGTTACGCCGGGCGGCGGGCGCGTTCCGGTCGGCCCTGGCGCTGTGGCGCGGACCCGCCCTGCACGGCATCGGCAGCGGGCTGGTGCGCGGCGGGGTGACCCAGCTGGACGAGCAGCGGCTGGCGCTGCACGAGGAGTGCCTGGAGCTGGAGCTGGCCGCCGGGGAGCATCAGCGGCTGGTGGGCGAGCTGGCGGCGCTGGCCGCCGCGCATCCCCTGCGGGAGAGACCCCGGGCGCTGTTGATGACGGCGCTGTACCGGGCAGGCCGGCAGGCCGAGGCCCTCACCGTGTACCGCAGGACACGCGAGACGTTCATCGAGGAGCTGGGCATCGAGCCGGGGGACGGGCTGCGCCGGCTGCACCACGCGATCCTGAGCGGTGACCCGCAGCTGTTCCACGGCCCGGGTGCGGGGCCGGGCCGGACGGTGGCGGCCGCCGGCCGCCCGGCGCCGCAGCGCGTTCCGCGGCTGCTGCCCGCCGATGTCGCCGACTTCACCGGGCGGCGCGAGGCGCTGGCGGCGCTGCTCGAACCCCCGGGCGGGCCGTACGGGGCCGGGGCGGAGCCTGGGGCGGACGGCGGGGCGGAGGCCGGGGCGGAGGCCGGGCTCACGGCCGTGCCGGTGACGGTGACCACGGGCCGGGCCGGGGTGGGCAAGACGACACTGACGGTTCGCGCGGCCCACCGGCTGACGCCCCTGTACCCGGACGGGCAGCTGTTCGCCTCGCTGTCCGGCCCCGGCGGGGCCGCGGCGCGTCCTGGCGATGTGCTCGGCAGGTTTCTGCGGGCACTCGGCGTCCCGGAGGCCGAGATCCCGGCGGACACCGAGGAACGCGCGGAGATGTACCGGGACCGGCTGGCCGGGCGGCGGGTGCTGGTGGTGCTGGACGGCGCCGGTTCCCAGGAGCAGGTCGCGGCGCTGCTGCCGGGGACCGCCGGGTGCCGGGTGCTGATCACCTCGCGGCACCGGCTGACCGGGCTGCCGGCGGCGCGCCGGGTGGAGCTGGCCCCGTTCGACCGGGCGGAGGCGCTGGAACTCCTGGGCCGGATCGCCGGGCGGCGGCGGGTCGAGGCGGAGCCGGCGGCCGCCGCCGCGCTCTGCGCCGCCTGTGACGATCTGCCGCTGGCGCTGCGCGGGGCCGCCGCCCGGCTGGTGGCGCGCCCGCACTGGCGGATGGCCGATCTGCACCGCCGGTTGCTGGAGTGTGCCCGGCCGCTGGACGAACTGAGCTGCTCCGGCGCCGACGTACGGGCCGGGGTCGCCGCCGCCTACGCCGGCCGCACGCCCGGGGCGCGCCGGCTGCTGCGGCTGCTGGCGGTGCCGCGGGCCGCGTCGTTCGCCTCGTGGGCCGGCGGCCCGCTGCTGCGGACCGATCCGCTCACCTCGCTGGATCTGCTGGAGGAGCTGGCCGAGGGCTATCTGCTGGAGGTGGAGGTCGACCCGGTGACGGGTGCGGCCCGCTACCGGCTGCCGGGGCTGGTCCGGGCGTTCGCCCGGGAGCGGCTGGCGGCCGAGGAGACGGCGGGCGCGCACCGTTCGGCGCTCGAACGCTATCTGGGTGCGCTGCTGTATCTGCTCGACGAGGCGCGCCGCGCAGGCGGCTCCGAGCGGCCGGCACGGCCGGATCCGGCGCGGGGGGCCGGGTCCGGCGGTGCGGGCGTACCGCGCTGGGCGCTGCCGGGGCGGCTGGTGGGCCCGTTGCTGGCCGATCCGCAGAGCTGGTACGGGCGGGAACGGCCCTGGCTGCTGTCGGCGATCCGGCAGGCGGCCGAGGCCGGGCTGCTGCCGTATGCGCGGGCGCTGGCCGAGGGGGTGGTGGCGGTGTGGGGGCGCGGGCGCGCGGCGCCCGGGTACGCGGGGCAGGCCGGTGCGGGCAGGGCGGACGGGCCCGGCGAGGGTGGCGCGGTGCGGGCCTCGCGGCTGGGGGCCGGGGCGGTGCTGGTCGCGGTGGCCGGTGGTGCGCCCGGCGGCTGGGCCGCGGGGTACGGCGGGGTGTACGGCGGGGCCGAGCCCGGGGACGAGATCGAGGCGTTGATCACGCTGGCCGGTGCGTACCGGCACCGGGGGGAGCACCGGCAGGCGCGCGAACTGCTGGCGGCGGCCCGTGGCGCGGCCGGTGACGCGCCGCCGGAGGCCGTGGCCCGGCTGACCGTGGCGCTCACAGACAGCGGCGGGCGGCCGGTGGCGGCGGCCGGCTGAGCCGGAGCGGTCCGCTCCCCGGTCGGCGCGGAACGGGCGGCGCGGTGCCGCGCATTCCTCCGTCCGCCCCTTCGCGGTGCATTCACCGGAAGGAAAGCGGAGCCCTTGCCCGCTCCTTTTTCCGCGAAGACATATCGCTTTCTTTTCCTTCCGCCATCGATCCACTATTGCGAACACAACTGCCACGGGAATCCCTTGACTTCCCCCGTTGCCCTCCCTAACGTGCAGATGTTCCACAGCTCGTGGCCCTTTCCTCCGCAATGTGCTGGCGCTCCGCCCTGCTTTCCGGATCACGATCACCGGTCATCCGCCGAATTACTCGGCCGGCGAGAAGGACTTCGTACATGGACAACGGCATCCGTCGCCCGGGGAATTCACCGGCTCACTCCAGCAGAACTCTCCGGCCGCGCCCGGCGGACCGCGGGCCGCTGTCCTTCGGACAACAGCGGCTGTGGTTCCTGGACCGCTGGCTGAGCGGACGCCCGGTGTACAACGTCCCGGTCACCCTGCGTTTCACCGGGCCGCTGCCGGCGGACGCCGGTGACCGGCTGCTGGCCGCGCTGCACGCGGTGGCGGCCGGGCAGGACGTGCTGTTCACGGTGATCGAGGAGGGTGCGGACGGGGAGCCGCGCCAGCGGGTGCTGGCGGACCGGACGGTTCCCGGGCGGCGGGTGGACCTCTCCGCGGGCGGGGTGGGCGGGGACCGGGCGCGACTGCGGTCGCGTGCCGAGGAGTTGGTGAAGGCGGAGGCGGTGGCCCCGTTCGATCTGGCGGCCGGGCCGATGGTGCGGTTCCTGCTGCTGCGGCTGGCGGACGGCGAACTGTGGCTGCACCTGACGTTCCATCACATCGCCTGTGACGGCTGGTCGGTGGAGGTCTTCCAGCGGCAGTTGCTGGCCGCCTGGGAACGGGAGGGGACGGCGGAGGGCCCCCGGGGGTCCGGGGCGCCGCGGGTGCAGTTCGCGGACTACGCGCTGTGGCAGCGGGAGGCCGTCGCGGGGCCGCGGGCCGGGGCGGCGCTGGCGGCGTGGGAGAAGGCGCTGGACGGTGCGCCGGAGGTGCTGGACCTCGGCACCGGCAAGCCCCGCCCGGCGGAGCTGACCCACCGGGGCCGCACCGCGTCCTTTCCGCTGACGGGGGTGCCGCTGGAGGCGCTGGAGACGTTCGCCGCGCGGCAGAACGCCACGCTGTACATGGTGCTGCTGGCCTCCTTCCAGACGCTGGTGGCCCGGCACGCGGGCCGCGAGGACATCGTGCTGGGCTCGCCGGTGGCCGGGCGCGGGCTGCCGCAGCTGAACGAGCTGGTGGGGTTCTTCGCGGACTCCCTGGTGATCCGGACGGACCTGTCCGACGACCCGTCCTTCCGGTCCCTGGTCGGCCGGTCGCGGGCCGGGGTGCTGGACGCGCTGGGGCGCAGCCGGGTCCCGTTCGACGTGGCGGTGCAGCGGCTGCGGCCCGAACGGTCGCTCAGCCACACGCCGGTGGTGCAGGTGGTGTTCGCGCTGCACGAGGAGGAGCCGGAGGTCTCCCTGCCGGGCGGTGTCGAGGTGCGGCGGACGATGGTGCCCACGGACACGGCGAAGTTCGATCTGACCTGGTCGGTCTACCGGGGCGCCGGTGGCCTGCGGCTGGAGGTGGAGTACGCCACCGACCTGTTCGACGCGGCGGATGTGGCGACGCTGGTGGGGCACTGGCGCACTCTGCTGGATCATGCGGTGCGGGAGCCGGACCTGCCGGTGAGCCGGCTGGAGCTGATGCCGGCCGGGGAGCGGGAGCGGGTGGCCTCCTGGTCGGGTGGCGGGCGGACGTG
>NZ_JBHWJL010000187.1:0-10173 GCF_042731495.1 Streptomyces sp. NPDC059853 | reverse complement strand
GCCCCGGCGCCCCGCCGTGGCTGGCCGTCACCGGCACCAACGGCAAGACCACCACCGTACAAATGCTCGCCGCCATCCTGCGGGCCGCCGGGCTGCGCACGGCCGCCGTGGGCAACATCGGCACCCCCATCATCGACGTGGTCCGGTCACCCGAGCCGTACGACGTCCTCGCCGTCGAACTCTCCAGCTACCAGCTGCACTGGGCGCCCTCGGTGCGCCCGCACTCGGCGGCCGTGCTCAACCTCGCCCCCGATCACCTCGACTGGCACGGCACGATGGCCGCCTACGCCGCCGACAAGGGCCGCATCTACGAGGGCAACACCGTCGCCTGCGTCTACAACGCCGCCGACCCCGCCACCGAGGACCTGGTCCGCGCGGCGGACGTGACCGAGGGCTGCCGCGCGATCGGCTTCACCCTGGGCACCCCGGGCCCCTCCCAGCTCGGCGTCGTGGACGGCATCCTGGTCGACCGCGCCTTCGTGCCCCAGCGCCACCGGCAGGCCCAGGAACTGGCCGAGATCACGGATGTGACCCCGGCCGCCCCGCACAACATCGCCAACGCCCTCGCGGCGGCGGCGCTCGCCCGCGCCTTCGGCGTCGAACCCAAGGCGGTACGGGAGGGACTGCGGGCCTTCACGCCCGACGCGCACCGCATCGCCCATGTCGCGGACGTGGCGGGCGTCTCCTACGTGAACGACTCCAAGGCGACCAACACCCATGCCGCACAGGCGTCGCTGGCCGCCTACCCGTCCATCGTGTGGATCGCCGGCGGCCTGGCGAAGGGCGCCACCTTCGACGAACTGGTCACCGCCGCGGCCGACCGGCTGCGCGGCGCGGTCCTCATCGGCGCCGACCGCCGGCTGATCGCCGACGCCCTGGCGCGACACGCGCCGGATGTCCCGGTCGTCAGCCTCGACCGGACCGACACTGGGGCGATGGCCGCCGCCGTACGGGAGGCCACCGCGCTCGCCCGCACCGGCGACACCGTCCTGATGGCCCCGGCCTGTGCCTCGATGGACATGTTCACCAACTACAACGAGCGCGGCGAGGCGTTCGCGACGGCCGTCGCGGCCCTGACCGACTGAACCCCGCCGCCTCCGGCCACCGGCGGGACACGAAGGAGGCGACGGAGCCCATGCGTGGCCCTGACCGGCCAGGACCAGCACGTCCCACGCACAGCGCAGGACCGGGAACGGACGGCCGGACCCCGGACCGGCGGGGGTGGTCTCCCGCCCGCCGGGCGGCCGGTGGAGGATGCCGGTGGGGCGAGGACACCAGCGGTGTCCCGTCCGGGTCCGTGCGGTGGAACCGGGGGTGCGCGTGAGGACATGGCGGATCGGTGCGAGCGACCGGCCGGTGCCGGGCGGGCTGCTGCCCGCCGGAGCGGCCGGCATCGCACTGCGCAAGACGGGACGGCCGGCCCAGGTGAAGGCGGCGCCCGCGCCACGGCGTACCCCGGCGAAGAAGGCGGCCGGCAAGGCGCGCGCCCCGCGCGGCCCCCAGCGGCCCCCGCGCCGGCCGCGCGCGCCCCGCTTCGTCCGCCGCCTCAAACGGACCTGGGACCGCCCCCTGACGGCCTATTACGTGCTGCTGGGCACCGGGCTGCTGCTCGCGCTGCTCGGGCTGGTCATGGTCTTCTCCGCCTCCCAGATCCAGGCGCTGCGCTGGGGACTGCCCGCCACGTACTACTTCCACAAGCAGTTGCTGGCCGCCATCGGCGGCGCGGTGCTGCTGGTGATCGCCATGCGGATGCCGCTGCGGCTGCTGCGCGCGCTCACCTATCCGTTCCTGGTGGTCACCGTCGGCCTGCTGGTGCTCGTCCAGGTGCCCGGCATCGGCGTCGAGGTCAACGGCAACACCAACTGGCTGGACGTGGCCGGCGGGTTCCGGCTCCAGCCCAGCGAGTTCGCCAAGCTCGCCCTGGTGCTGTGGGGTGCCGATCTGCTGGCCCGCAAGGGGGACCGGGGGCTGCTCGGCCAGATGCGCCATCTCCTCATCCCGCTGGTACCCGGCGCGCTGCTGGTCTACGGCCTGGTGATGCTCGGCGGTGACATGGGCACGGTGATCATTCCGACCGTGATCCTCTTCGCCCTGCTGTGGCTGGCCGGCGCGCCCACCCGGCTGTTCACCGGGGTGCTGGTCACCGCGGCGGGTCTCGCGGCGCTGTTCATGGCCGCCGCCCCGCACCGGATGGACCGGCTCGCCTGTGTGGGCGCCACGGAACCGGGTGACGGTGACCGCTGCTGGCAGGCGGTGCACGGCATCTACGCCCTCGCCAGCGGCGGCTGGTTCGGCTCGGGTCTGGGGGCCAGTGTGGAAAAATGGGGTGAACTCCCCGAGCCGCACACGGACTTCATCTTCGCCATCACGGGGGAGGAGCTGGGCCTTGCGGGGACGCTGTCGGTGCTCGCCCTCTTCGCGGCTCTAGGCTATGCGGGTATCCGCGTGGCCGGACGCACGGAGGACCCCTTCGTGAGGTACGCCGCGGGCGGGGTGACGGCCTGGATCATGACCCAGGTCGTGATCAACATCGGCGCGGTGCTGGGACTGCTTCCCATCGCCGGGGTTCCCCTCCCGCTGTTCTCCTACGGGGGTTCGGCTCTGCTGTCCACCATGTTCGCGGTCGGGCTGCTGATCGCCTTCGCGCGCAGCGACCCCGCCGCCGGGGCGGCCCTGGCCATGCGGAAACCTGGGCTCATTGGCAAGTCGATGAGACGGCGCGCGAAGAAGGCGCCGTCCGGAGAGCGGTGAAATTCGGTGCATGTTGTACTCGCCGGCGGGGGGACCGCCGGTCACATCGAGCCCGCGCTCGCCCTCGCGGACGCCCTGCGCAGGCAGGACCCGACCGTGGGGATCACGGCCCTCGGTACGGAGCGCGGTCTGGAGACCAGACTGGTTCCCGAGCGCGGTTACGAACTCGGCCTGATCCCGGCCGTACCGCTGCCGCGCAAGCCGACCCCCGAGCTGATCACCGTCCCCGGACGGCTGCGCGGGACGGTCAAGGCCGCCGAGGAGATCCTGGAGCGCACCAAGGCGGACTGCGTGGTGGGCTTCGGCGGGTACGTGGCGCTGCCGGGCTATCTGGCGGCCAAGCGGCAGCGGGTGCCGATCGTGGTGCACGAGGCCAACGCGCGGCCCGGTCTGGCCAACAAGATCGGCGCCCGCTACACCAACTTCGTCGCCGTCTCCACTCCGGACAGCAAGCTGCGGCACGCCCGTTACGTGGGCATCCCGCTGCGCCGCTCGATCGCGACCCTGGACCGGATGGCGGTGCGGGCCGAGGCGCGGGCCGCGTTCGGTCTCGACCCCAATCTGCCCACCCTGCTGGTGTCCGGTGGTTCGCAGGGCGCGCGGCGGCTGAACGAGGTGGTGCAGTCCTCGGTGACCGTCCTCCAGCGCTCGGGGGTGCAGATCCTGCACGCGGTGGGTCCGAAGAACGACCTGCCGCAGGTGGAGACGATGCCCGGGATGCCGCCTTATGTCCCGGTATCGTATGTGGACCGGATGGATCTCGCGTACGCGGCGGCCGACATGATGCTGTGCCGCGCGGGCGCGATGACCGTCGCCGAGCTGTCCGCCGTCGGGCTGCCGGCCGCCTATGTGCCGCTGCCGATCGGCAACGGTGAACAGCGGCTGAACGCTCAGCCGCTGGTCAAGGCGGGCGGCGGACTGATCGTGGACGACGCCGAGCTGACGCCGGAGTGGGTCAGGGGCAACGTCCTGCCGGTGCTGACCGATCCGGGCCGGCTGCTGGCGATGTCCCGGGCGGCCAGCGAGTTCGGCCGGCCGCACGCGGACGAACTGCTGGTCGGCATGGTGCACGAGGCGATCGCGGCCCGCAAGGCGTAGCGGGCGGCTGAGGAAGGCGAGGGAGCGTGGCCAGAGCCGGCAGTGTCGCCCAGCGGCAGCGGGCGTCCGCCGCGCCGGAGTCCGGGCAGCGGCCGGGCCGCCGGCTGCTGCCGCGCTCCCGGATCCTGCTGGTCCTCGCCCTGGTGGCGGCGGTCGGTGCGGCGGGTTTCGGCGCCTGGGCGCTGTACGGCTCGCAGTGGCTGCGGATCGAGAAGGTGTCGGTCGCCTGGGAGCCGGACAGCCGACAGGAGCTGACGGCGGATCAGGTGCTGGCGGAGGCCGCGGTCCCGCTGGGCGCCCCGATGGCCTCGCTGGACAAGGGCGCGATCGAGGACCGGCTGCTGGCCGCGCTGCCCCGGCTGAAGTCGGTGAAGGTGGTGCGCGCCTGGCCGCACGGGGTGGGGCTGAAGGTGACGGAACGGGAGCCGAGCGCCCAGGTGCCGGCCCCCGGCGGGTTCGCCGAGGTGGACGACGAGGGGGTGCGGTTCGCGGAGATCGCCGAGCCGCTGCCCTCGGTACCGCTGCTGGAGCCGGACATGGCGGACGCGCCGAGCGCACGCCGGTTCGACGAGGACCGCACGCTGCGCGAGGCGGTGGCGGTGGCGGCCGCGCTGCCGGAGCCGCTGGCGGAACGGACCTCGGTGATCCGGATCGAGTCGTACGATGCCATCACCCTTGAACTGTCAGATGATCAGACCGTGCGCTGGGGAAGTCCGGAAGACTCCTCGGCGAAGGCGGAAGCACTGACCATACTGATGAAAGCGGCCCCGGACGCGCGGCACTTCGATGTGAGCGTGCCCAGCGCCCCGGCCGCGTCGGGGGGTTGACGGTGGGAACCTGGTTGGCCCGAACCAAGCGTGATCACATAGGGTGAAAAGAAAAACGGGAGGTTCGGCGTGTTCGTTGAACGCGTACCACATGTCGACTTAGTGTCCGTTCCGAGCAATCCAAGGAACGACCAGCACAGCTAACCCTAAACTTGAGCGTTAGGGTCGGGTCGGCTTTCCCAAACCGTCCCATCGGCATCCTTCGGCGCACCGCTGCATCCGCGGAGCGGCGATACGTAATCGAGGCGAGAGGCCTTCGACGTGGCAGCACCGCAGAACTACCTCGCAGTCATCAAGGTCGTCGGTATCGGCGGCGGTGGCGTCAACGCCATCAACCGGATGATCGAGGTCGGTCTCAAAGGCGTCGAGTTCATCGCGATCAACACCGACGCGCAGGCGCTGCTGATGAGCGACGCCGACGTCAAGCTGGATGTCGGCCGTGAACTCACCCGTGGCCTGGGAGCCGGAGCCGACCCCGAGGTGGGCCGCAAGGCCGCCGAGGACCACCGCGAGGAGATCGAGGAGGTCCTCAAGGGCGCCGACATGGTCTTCGTGACCGCCGGCGAGGGTGGCGGCACCGGCACGGGCGGTGCGCCGGTCGTCGCGAACATCGCCAGGACCCTCGGTGCGCTGACCATTGGTGTGGTCACCCGCCCCTTCACCTTCGAGGGCCGGCGCCGCGCCAACCAGGCCGAGGACGGCATCGCCTCGCTCCGCGACGAGGTCGACACCCTGATCGTCATCCCGAACGACCGGCTGCTGTCCATCTCGGACCGCCAGGTCAGCGTGCTGGACGCGTTCAAGTCCGCCGACCAGGTGCTGCTCTCCGGCGTGCAGGGCATCACCGATCTGATCACCACCCCCGGCCTCATCAACCTGGACTTCGCCGACGTCAAGTCCGTGATGTCCGAGGCGGGCTCCGCCCTGATGGGCATCGGCTCCGCGCGCGGCGACGACCGGGCGGTGGCCGCCGCCGAGATGGCGATCTCCTCCCCGCTGCTCGAAGCCTCCATCGACGGCGCGCGGGGGGTGCTGCTGTCCATCTCCGGCGGTTCGGACCTGGGGCTTTTCGAGATCACAGATGCGGCCCAGCTTGTGAGCGAGGCAGCCCACCCCGAGGCCAACATCATCTTCGGCGCGGTCATCGACGACGCGCTGGGCGACGAGGTACGGGTCACCGTCATCGCGGCCGGTTTCGACGGCGGCCAGCCGCCGTCCCGCAGCCGGGACCGGGCGCTCGGTTCGTACACCGCCAAGGAGGAGACGCCCGCCCCGGCGGCCAAGGAGCGCGGTGAGAGCGAGAGCACCGAGCGGCCGTCCTTCGGCGGGCTCGGCACGCTGCCCTCCCGCGAGCCGGCCGAGCGCGAGACGCCGGTGGTGAGCGAGCCGGTCGCCGAGCGTCAGGAGACGGCACCCCCGCTCTCCCCGCAGGTGCCCTCGGCCCGCCCGTACGACGGGGGTCAGGCCGAGGAACTCGACGTTCCCGACTTTCTCAAGTGAACCTCCTCTGACGTGATAGACCGACAGAACACAGCGAGCGGCGCGCACTACGCCTTCACCGACCGGTGGGGCGGGGTGAGCGCCGCTCCGTATGACAGCCTCAATCTGGGCGGGGCCGTGGGCGACGACCCACTGGCCGTCGAGGCGAACCGGGCCCGCGCGGCCGCCGGACTGGGGCTGGATGCGGCCGGGGTGTGCTGGATGAACCAGGTGCACGGCCGGGAGGTCGCGGTCGCCGAGGGGCCGTGGCCCGGTGGCCGGCCGCCCGAGGCCGACGGAGTGGTGACCGCCCGCCGCGGGCTGGCGCTCGCGGTGCTCACCGCCGACTGCACCCCGGTCCTCCTGGCCGACGCCGCCGCCGGGGTGGTGGGGGCGGCGCACGCCGGGCGCCCGGGTCTCGCGCTCGGAGTGGTGCCGGCCACCGTCGAGGCGATGGTGGCGCTGGGGGCCGCGCCGGAGCGGATCACCGCGCGGACCGGCCCGGCGGTGTGCGGGGCCTGTTACGAAGTGCCGGCCGCGCTGCGCGACGAGGTCGAGGACGCGGTGCCGGGCAGCGGCTGCTTCACCCGGCAGGGCACCCCCGGCGTGGACATCGGCGAGGGAGTGCGCCGGCAGCTGGCCGCGGCCGGAGTGAGCGACGTCCTGCTCTCCCCGGTCTGCACCCTGGAGTCCCCCGACCACTACTCCTACCGCCGGGAGCGGACCACGGGCCGGCAGGCCAGTTACGTCTGGGTGTCCCCCGATGAGTGAACGCGAGCGGGAACTGGCCGCGGGGCTCGCCCGGGTGGAGGAGCGCATCGTCCGCGCGTGTGGTGCGGCGGGGCGCGCGCGGGACGAGGTCACGCTGGTCGTGGTGACCAAGACGTACCCCGTGGAGGATGTGCGGTTGCTGGCAGGGCTCGGAATCCGGCATTTCGCGGAGAACCGGGACCAGGAGGCGGCGCGCAAGGCGGCGGCCTGCGCAGATCTTTCACTGAACTGGCACTTCGTGGGTCAGTTGCAGACCAATAAGGCACGTTCGGTTGCCGGTTATGCCGATTACGTCCACTCGGTGGATCGCGCACGGCTGGTCCGGGCGCTCTCCGCGGCGGTGACCGGCGCGGACCGCGCTCCGCTGCGGGTGCTGGTGCAGGTCGCGCTGGAGAAGGAAGCCGGCCAGGGCGAGGGCCGGGGCGGAGTGGCGCCCGGGGGCGTACCGGAGCTGGCGCGCGCGGTGGCGGACGCTCCCGGTCTCGAACTCGCGGGACTCATGACGGTCGCTCCGCTCACCGGGGCGTACGCCGGGCGCCCGGATGCGGCGTTCGCACGGCTGCGGGAAATCTCAAGTGACCTGCGCGCCGTCCATCCTGCTGCCACCATGGTCTCGGCGGGTATGAGTGCGGACCTGGAGGAGGCGATCGGGGCAGGGGCGACACACGTGCGCGTCGGCAGTGCGGTACTCGGAGTCCGCCCCGCCCTCGGGTAACGTCGCCAAGCAAGTCGGAACACTGCCGAAAATATGGTCATTCCCGATATGTCTGGGAATGGTGGTGTGGATTGACGGCCCATCCGGGCGGTGCCGATCCACCAGGGAGCGGAGGATCCAGTCGATGGCTGGCGCGATGCGCAAAATGGCGGTCTACCTCGGCCTCGTGGAGGACGACGGCTACGACCGCCCGGGGTACGGCCCCGACGACGATTTCGAACCCGAGACCGAGCCGGAGCGCGGCCGGCGTCAGCAGACGCACGAACCGCCGCCCCGGGAACGGGTGGAGGAGCCGGTGCGGGTGGTGCAGCCACCGGCCCAGCGGGAGAGCGAACCGGCCCCGGCGCCCCTCCTGTCGGAAAACAGACGACCTGGGAGGATCGCTCCCGTGTCTTCCATCACATCCGAACGACCCCACGTCGAGAAGAGCGCACCGGTGATCATGCCCAAGGTCGTGTCCGAGCGGGAGCCCTATCGCATCACCACGCTGCACCCGCGCACCTACAACGAGGCCCGTACGATCGGGGAACACTTCCGCGAGGGAACCCCGGTGATCATGAACCTCACGGAGATGGACGACACCGACGCGAAGCGACTTGTCGACTTTGCCGCTGGCTTGGTCTTCGGTCTGCATGGCAGCATCGAGCGCGTGACGCAGAAGGTCTTCCTTCTGTCGCCTGCTAACGTCGATGTAACGGCGGAGGACAAGGCCCGGATCGCCGAGGGCGGGTTCTTCAACCAGAGCTGAGACGACAGCAACCGGACGAGAGCGAAACCCGGCCAAGAAGCCGGGCAGGGCAGGGGAGAGGGACACCGCGGATGGGCATCGTACGAGACGTGATCCTGATCGCCTTGTATTGCGTCCTCGGACTCCTCCTCTTCCGGCTGGTGATGGACTACGTCTTCATGTTCGCGCGGTCATGGCAGCCCGGACGGGCGATGGTCGTCGCGCTGGAGGCCACCTACACTGTCACCGATCCGCCGCTGAAGGCGCTGCGGAAGGTGATTCCTCCGCTGCGCTTCGGGGGTGTGGCGCTTGATCTGTCCTTCTTCGTACTCATGATCATCGTCTACATCCTGATCAACGTCGTGGCCGGGCTGTGAACGAGTACGGTCTTGCCGATATGCTGACGAAATACGTTGAGGTGAAGAGATGCCGTTGACCCCCGAGGACGTGCGGAACAAGCAGTTCACCACTGTCCGTCTCCGTGAAGGCTATGACGAGGACGAGGTCGATGCCTTCCTCGACGAGGTCGAGGCAGAGCTGACCCGGCTGCTGCGGGAGAACGAGGACCTGCGCGCCAAACTCGCCGCGGCCACCCGCGCCGCCGCCCAGAATCAGCAGAACATGCGCAAGCCGGAGCAGCAGGAGCGGCCCGGCCCCGGCGGGCCCGGCGGCCCCGGTGGCCCGCCGGCCATATCCGGTCCGCAATCCGGACCCCAGCAACAGCAGATGGGCGGCCCGCCCCAGCTGCCGGGGCCCGGTGGTCCGATGGGCCCGGGCGGACCGGGTGGTCCGGGTGGTCCCGGTCAGATGCAGCAGCATCAGCAGATGGGCGGTCCCGGCCCGATGGGCCACGGCCCCGGTGGTCCCGGCGGCCCCATGGGTCCCGGTGGTCCGATGGGTCCCGGCGGTCCGGGTGGTCCCGGTCAGATGCAGCAGCATCAGCAGATGGGCGGTCCCGGCCCGATGGGCCACGGCCCCGGTGGTCCCGGCGGCCCCGGCCCGATGCAGCAGCCCGGCGGCAACGAGAGCGCTGCCCGGGTGCTGTCGCTGGCGCAGCAGACCGCCGACCAGGCCATCGCGGAAGCGCGTTCCGAGGCCAACAAGATCGTCGGTGAGGCACGCAGCCGCGCCGAGGGTCTGGAGCGGGACGCCCGTGCCAAGGCGGACGCCCTGGAGCGGGACGCCCAGGAGAAGCACCGGGTCGCGATGGGCTCCCTGGAGTCCGCCCGCGCCACCCTGGAGCGCAAGGTCGAGGACCTGCGCGGCTTCGAGCGGGAGTACCGCACGCGCCTGAAGTCGTACCTGGAGAGCCAGCTGCGTCAGCTGGAGAGCCAGTCCGACGACTCGCTGGCCCCGCCGCGCACCCCCGCCGCGGCCTCGCTGCCCCCGTCCCCGCAGCCGTCCCTGGCCTCGGCCGGTGCCCCCTCCGGGCCCGGCGGCGGCATGGGAGGCCACCAGTCCATGGGCGGTCAGCAGCAGATGGGCGGCCCCGGTCACGGCGGCGGCCACGGCGGGCACCCCGGTGGCGGCCACTCCGGCCCGCCCTCGTACGGCGGCCAGCAGGGCATGTCCCCGGCGATGACCCAGCCGATGGCGCCGGTGCGGCCGGCCGGACCGCAGCCGGTCCAGCAGCAGGCGCCGTCCCCGATGCGCGGCTTCCTGATCGACGAGGACGACAACTGACGCGGACGCCCCTGGCGTGACACGTCGGCATATCAGCACCATCGAGGCGGGGGCCCGACACCCGTCCCCGCCCCCCCCCCGGCGGGGTTGGCCCGCCACCCCCACCCCCCCGGGACGGGCAC
>NZ_JBHWJL010000186.1:0-10189 GCF_042731495.1 Streptomyces sp. NPDC059853 | reverse complement strand
GCCCGGTGGTCGCCGAGGACCGCGCCCCCGTCCCAGCCCGGGGCGCCCGGCCCGATGTCCAGTTCCTGGTCGAGCAGCGGCCGGCCCGCGCGGCGCACGGTCAGCCGGGTGGTGAGCCGCCCGGCCGGTTCGTCCGCCCGGCCCAGCACGAGCTGTTCGCGCAGCACGAGCCGGGCCCCGGCCGCCAGGTCGATCCGGGTCGTCGTCCGCAGCCGGCTGCCCGCCGCGCTGATCACCGGCTCCGGCAGCCAGTGCAGGATCCCGCCCTCCCCCACCGTCAGGACGGTGTCGTACCGGGCTTCCGTACCGTCCCGCCCCGGCAGGGCCACCGTCGCCGCCGCCGACGTCACCCGGAGCGCCGCGCCCGGCAGGACCGTCACCGTCAGCCGCAGCCGGTCCCCGCCCAGCGGCGCGCTCATCGCGCCCACGGTGGTGACCTGCGCCCAGCCCGGCTCCGGTGCCCGGGTGCGCCGCAGGGCCAGCGGCCCCTCCCCCGCCAGCACCGGCAGCCGTCCCCCCGGCGCCGCCGTGATCGCGGCCCGCGCGGTGACCGTCATACGGCCGCCGGCCGGGCGGCCCACGCGGCCAGCCGCTCGCGGACCCAGGCGCTCACCGGGGCCACCCCGTCCTGCTGCCGCAGCGAGGTGAAGGCGACCGGCAGCGTGCCGCGCCGCTCGCGGGCGTCGCGGGCCATCGCCGCGAGGTCGGAGCCGACGTACGGCGCCAGGTCGGTCTTGTTGACCACCAGCAGATCGGCGCCGGTGATGCCCGGGCCGCCCTTGCGCGGGATGTCGTCGCCCGCGGCCACGTCGATGACGAAGATCTGCGCGTCCACCAGGCCGCGGGAGAAGGTGGCGGTGAGGTTGTCGCCGCCCGACTCCACCAGCACCAGGTCCAGCGGTCCCGCGGTGCGCTCCAGTTCCTCCACCGCCTCCAGGTTGGCGGAGATGTCGTCCCGGATGGCGGTGTGCGGGCAGGCGCCGGTCTCCACGGCCGTGATGCGCTCCGGCGGCAGGACGGCCTCGCGCAGCAGGTGGTCGGCGTCCTCGCGGGTGTAGATGTCGTTGGTCACCACGGCGATCTCCAGGTCCTGGCGCAGCGCGCGGCACAGGGCGGCGACGGTGGCGGTCTTGCCGGAGCCGACGGGTCCGCCCAGTCCGATCCGCAGGGCGCGCCGCCGCCCGCCGGGGTGGGAGGGCGGGGCCTGGTGCGTGTGGCGGGGCGGGAAGGTGTCGGGGTGGTCCAGGTGCACGGTGCGGCTCCTTCAGGAGGCGAACAGCCGGCCGCTGCGGGCGGCGTGCTGTTCTGCGGCGATGTCGAGCAGCGGCGCGGAGGCGGCGGGCAGGGCGTCGGTGCCCCGTTCCGCGACGGCGTCGGCGGCCGTGACGGCGCGCCGGGTGACGGCGTCGAGGTCGGGTGCCAGCCGGGCGAGCAGGGCGGTGGCGTCGTACGGGTCGAGGCCGAGCAGCCGGACCACGGCCGTGGCCGGTCCGTTGACGGACTCGTAGGCGGCGGTGAGGGCGGCGTCGGCGGGGGTGAGTCCGGCGGCGCGGGCGGCCAGGCCGAGGACGACGGGCTGGTGGAGGCCGCCGGGGTGCCGGGTGGCGAGGGCGTCCAGGGCCGGGTCGGGCCAGGTGGCGCGGGCGGCGCGCAGCAGTTGCCGGCCGAGCCGGCGGGCGGTGTCCCGCAGGGCGGGCACGGGGGTGCGGGCGTCGGCGGCCTCGTCGAGGTGCCGGGGGTCGTGGCCGGCGCAGGCCGCGGCGGCCAGGGCGGCGGCCACCAGTCCCGCGGTGTGCAGCCGGCCGCGGCAGAAGGCGGCGAGGTCGGCGGGGCCGGTGAGCCGGCCGGCGTGCACGGCGGCCTCCGCGCCGCCGGAGTGGGCGTGGGCCCCGGCGGGGAACCGGCCGTCGGCGAGCAGCAGCAGTGCGGCGGGGGCCGGCATCAGAAGAGGAAGTAGCGCTGGGCCATGGGAAGTTCCGTGGCGGGGGCGGGGACGACCGGTTCGCCGTCGATGGTGACGGTGAAGGTGTCCGGGTCCACCGTCACCCGGGGCCTGGCGTCGTTCTGCCGCATGTCGGCCTTGGTGATCCGGCGGGTGTCGCCGATGGCGGTGAAGCGTTTGCCGACGCCGAGGCGTTCGGGCAGGCCGTCGTGGTGGGCGGTCTCGGTGACGAAGTTGACGGAGTTGGCGGCCGGGGCGCGCCCGGTGCCGCCGAACATGGGGCGGGGCAGGACGGGCTGCGGGGTGGGGATGGAGGCGTTGGCGTCGCCCATCTGGGCGTGGGCGATCTGGCCGCTCTTGAGCACCAGATCGGGCTTGACGCCGAAGAAGGCCGGCTGCCACAGCACCAGGTCGGCGAGTTTGCCGGGGGTCACGGAGCCGATCTCGTGGTCGAGTCCCTGGGCGACGGCGGGGTTGATCGTGTACTTGGCGACGTAGCGGCGGGCCCGGTGGTTGTCGGCGCGGCCGTCGCCGGGCAGGGCGCCGCGGCGCCGCTTCATGACGTGCGCGGTCTGCCAGGTGCGCAGGATGACCTCGCCGGCCCGGCCCATGGCCTGGGCGTCGGAGGAGGTGATCGAGATGGCGCCGAGGTCGTGCAGGATGTCCTCGGCGGCGATGGTGGTGGGCCTGATGCGGGATTCGGCGAACGCCAGGTCGGCGGGGACGGCGGGGTTGAGGTGGTGGCAGACCATCAGCATGTCGAGGTGTTCCTCGACGGTGTTGACGGTGTGCGGCCGGGTGGGGTTGGTGGAGGAGGGCAGGATGTGCGGCTCCGCGACCACGGTGATGATGTCCGGCGCGTGCCCGCCGCCCGCGCCCTCGGCGTGGTAGGCGTGGACGGTCCGCCCGCCGATGGCGGCGAGGGTGTCGGCGACGAATCCGGCCTCGTTGAGGGTGTCGGTGTGCAGGGCGAGCTGGGCGCCGGATTCGTCGCACACCCGCAGACAGGCGTCGATGACGGCGGGGGTGGCGCCCCAGTCCTCGTGGATCTTGAAGCCCACGGCTCCGGCGCGCAGCTGGGAGCGCAGGGCGTCGGGGCCCATGGTGCTGCCCTTGCCGAGGAATCCGACGTTGACGGGGTAGCCGTCCATCGCCTCGAACATCCGGGCCAGGTGCCAGGCGCCGGGGGTGACGGTGGTGGCTTTGGAGCCTTCGGCGGGCCCGGTGCCGCCGCCGATGAGGGTGGTGATGCCGGAGGCGAGGGCCGTCTCCGCGATCTGCGGGCAGATGAAGTGGATGTGGGCGTCCACGCCGCCCGCGGTGAGGATCCGGCCCTGGCCGGCGATGATCTCGGTCTCCGGGCCGATGACGAGCCCGGGGTGGACGCCGTCCATGGTGTCGGGGTTGCCGGCCTTGCCGAGCGCGGTGATCCGGCCGTCCCTGATGCCGACGTCGGCCTTGCCGGTCCGGTCGTGGTCCAGCACGATCACGCCGGTGATCACGGTGTCGGGGGCGCCCTCGGCCCGGCTGACCCGGGACTGGCCCATGGATTCGCGGAGGACCTTGCCGCCGCCGAAGACGGCCTCGTCGCCGGCCCGCCCGGGGCCGCCGCACAGGTCCTCCTCGATCTCGATCAGCAGACCGGTGTCGGCCAGCCGTACCCGGTCCCCGGTGGTGGGGCCGTAGAGGTCGGCGTACGCGGCCCTGCTCAGCGGCTCAGTCATCGAGCGGTCCTCCGGTCTCCCCGCGCAGGCCCGGTACGATCCGCCGCCCCGCGATGGGGACCAGCGCCACCTCCACCGGGATGCCGGGCTCGAAGCGGATGGCGGTGCCGGCGGGGATGGCCGGGCGCTTGCCGTACGCGGCGCGGCGGTCGAACTCCAGGCCGGGGTTGGCCTCGGCGAAGTGGTAGTGCGAGCCGACCTGCACCGGCCGGTCGGCGGTGTTGCGGACGGTGAGCCGGGTGACGGGCGCCCCCTCGTGGAGCGGGACGGGTTCGTCGGCGTACAGGACTTCGCCAGGGATCACAGGGGCGCTCCCGCCGGTGGTGGGGTCAGACGATGGGGTCGTGCACGGTGACGAGCTTGGTGCCGTCCGGGAAGGTGGCCTCGACCTGGACGTCGGGGAGCATCTCCGGGACGCCTTCCATCACCTCGTCCCGGCTGAGGACCTCGCGTCCTGAGGCCATGAGTTCGCCGACGGTCCGGCCGTCCCGGGCGCCTTCGAGGAGGTGTGCGGTGATCAGGGCGACCGCTTCGGGGTGGTTGAGGCGCAGGCCGCGGGCGCGCCGCCGCTCCGCCACATCGGCGGCCACGTGGATCAGCAGCCGCTCCTGTTCGTGCGGGGTCAGTCGCATCCGCTCCACCTCACCGTCGTCACCGTGTGCGCCGCACCGGACACCGGGAGGCTAGTGCGGCCGCGTTTCATAGGCGTTACTTCCGTACAGAAGTATCTTCATTCCCGTCCGCCCCCGCGTGACCGACATCAAAGAATTGGCTGTGATGGACCGGGACAGTGCAGGGTAGAAGCCACAGCGCACGGGACGTGAGCTGCACAGTCATAACGCAAGGAGCCCCATGAAGATCGGGATCGTCGGAGCCACCGGCCAGGTCGGCGGCGTGATGCGCGCAATCTTGGCCGAACGGAAGTTCCCGGTCGACCAGCTGCGGCTGTTCGCCTCTCCCCGTTCGGCCGGCCGCACCCTGCCGTGGCAGGACGGCGAGGTCACCGTCGAGGACGCCGCCACCGCCGACTATTCCGGTCTGGACATCGTGCTGTTCTCGGCGGGCAAGACCACCTCGCGCGCGCTGGCCGAGAAGGTCGCGGCCTCCGGCGCCGTCGTCATCGACAATTCCTCCGGCTGGCGGATGGACCCCGAGGTCCCGCTGGTCGTCTCCGAGGTCAACCCGCACGCCGTCGCGGACCGCCCCAAGGGCATCATCGCCAACCCGAACTGCACCACCATGGCCGCGATGCCGGTACTGCGCCCGCTGCACGCCGCCGCCGGCCTCACCTCGCTGGTGGTCTCCACCTACCAGGCGGTCTCCGGCAGCGGCCTCGCGGGGGTCGCCGAGCTGGACGAGCAGGCGCGCGCCGCGATCGCCCAGGACGCCACCCGGCTGGCCTTCGACGGCACCGCCGTGGACTTCCCTGCTCCGAAGAACTATGTGCGCCCGATCGCCTTCAACGTGCTGCCGATGGCCGGCTCCCTGGTGGACGACGGCCTGGACGAGACCGACGAGGAGCAGAAGCTCCGCAACGAGAGCCGCAAGATCCTGGAGATCCCGGGCCTGAAGGTCTCCGGCACCTGTGTGCGCGTCCCGGTCTTCTCCGGCCACTCGCTCCAGATCAACGCGCGCTTCGACCAGCCGCTGAGCCCGGACCGGGCCCGGGAACTGCTGGCGGGCGCGGAGGGCGTCGTCCTCTCCGACGTGCCCACGCCGCAGCAGGCGGCCGGACGGGACGCCAGCTACGTGGGCCGTATCCGCCGGGACGAGACGGTGGACAACGGTCTGGCGCTGTTCGTCTCCAACGACAACCTCCGCAAGGGCGCGGCGCTCAACGCGGTGCAGATCGCGGAGCTGGTGGCGGCCGAGCGCGGCTGACCGCCCCCGCCCACCCGGGTGACGGTCTCCGGGCCGTCACCCGGCGGGCGACCGGCTGCACGGGGCCGACCGCGCCGCGCCCCGCCGGCTCAGCAGTCGCAGCCGCAGTTGCAGTCGCAGCAGTCGCAGCACCCGCCGTCGTCGCCGTCCTCGCCGCAGGAGCAGCACGAGCAGCACGAGGTGTCACAGCCACCGCAGCAGTCGCAGTAGTGGCAGCAGCCGTGGCGCTCCTTGCCAGTCCACGGATCGGGGTAGTCCTCACGGCAGCACACCTGGCAGGTGCAGAACATCCCCGTCCAGACCAGGCACCCCGCCGCCCAGCCGCGCCGCCGGCGCCCGGTGTCCGGCGGGTCCGCCAGATCCGGCGGGTCCACGAGCCCCGGTCCGCTCTCCGCCGTCGCGGTGTGCCCGCAGGCCCGCCCGCCGGGCCCGGCGAAGGTGCGGTCCACCGCCCGCCGCAGCTCGTGCACCAGCAGCACATGCACCAGCCGCTGGTCGCGGAACTCCGCCTCGGCCAGCGCGAGCCGGACCCCGAGCACCGCGTCGTCGCACAGCCGGCGGGCCTCCGCCCGGCTGGTGCCGGTGGCCGTGAGCGGGTTCCAGGAGCCGTCCGCCGCGTCCTGCCGCTGGTCCTCCACCGCGTCCAGCAGATGCGCCAGCCGCCCGAAGTACCGGCCCGCCTCGGCCAGCGCCCGCGCGTTGCCGGGCCGGCCCGCCAGCCGGGCCGTGTGCGCGAACGCCGCCGCCGTCGCGGTCTCGGTCGGCTCGGTCACCGCGAGCAGCGGCCCGCCGGGCACCGCCGCCGCCTCCAGCTCCTGCTGCCGGCCGATCGCCTCGGTGAGCAGCGCGGCGTCGAAGCCGACCGCCGCCCCGCCCCGGGCACCGGCCCGCTCCCAGCCGCGCGCCACCCGCCCGGCCGCCGCCGCCAGGCCGCGGCGGCGCAGGGCCCCGTCGCCGTCCAGCGCGTGGTCGCGCAGCTTGGCCGAGGCCAGCACCAGCGACACGGCGGCGGCCAGCGCCGCGCCCTCGCCCCGGGCCACCGGCGCGGTGCGCATCCCGCGCAGCGGGCAGGGTCCCGCGGTGCGGCGCCACTGCTCCGTTCCCGCCCCGGAGGGCTGCGCCTGCGCCTCGTACAGCACCGATATCAGCAGCCCGTCGTAGTTGGTCGCCAGCCGGGCCGCCTGGCCGTGCGTGGTGCGCAGCGCCAGGCACAGACCGCACAGATGGGCCAGCCACTGCTCGCCGAGCCCTCCGGGCAGCCGGTGCCGGCAGGGTCGGATGATGCCGAACACGCCGTGTTCCCCCCGTTGTTCTGTTCTGTCCAGCACAAAGCCCCCGGCCGGATCGGCCGGGGGCTTCGCAGTGTGCCACCCGTTCGCGCCGTGCTGAGCGGCGGGAGCGGGGTCTGTGGTGATCCTGTTACGGGATGGTGGCGCCCACCGCGTTCAGCGCCGCGACCACCGGCTGGAAGAAGGTGGTGCCGCCGCTGGAGCAGTTGCCGCTGCCGCCCGAGGTCAGGCCGTGCGCGGTGTTGCCCGAGAAGAGGGCGCCGCCGCTGTCGCCGGGCTCGGCGCAGACGGTCGTCTGGATGGTGCCGCGCACCGTGCCCTGCGGGTAGGTGACCGAGACGTTCAGCGCGGTGACCGTGCCGCTGTGCCGGCCGGTGGTGGAGCCGGACCGCTCGACGGTCTGGCCGACGACCGGGTTGGCCGCACCGGTGATGGAGCGGGTGCTGCCGTTGTACAGGTTGACCGCGCTGGGGCTGGCGATGCTGGAGCTGTAGGTGCCGGCCGCGTAGTCGGAGCCCGGGAAGACGCTGGTGCTCAGGGTGCCGAACGCCGCGCCGCCCGAGGTGGCCGACCAGCTGCTGCCGGTCGAGCCGCAGTGGCCCGCCGTCAGGAAGCCGCGCTGGCCGCCGATCGTGACGTTGAAGCCGAGCGAGCAGCGGGCGCCGGAGGTGTAGATGGCGTCACCGCCCGCGATGTACGGGGAGAACTCGCCCTCGACCTGCTCCAGGACGGCCTGGCCGCCGAGGCCGTCCACGGTGGCCTGGAGTTCGGCGAGCGCGTCGCCGGTGACGGTCGAGTCCACCGTCACCTTGACGGCGTTGGAGACGGGGTCGATGCCCCACGCCGTGCCGGGCACGGCGTACTCCTCGACCTCGTCGGCCGCCGCCTCCAGCTGGGCCAGGGTGTGCTCCACCACGCGCGCCTCGGCGCCGGTGGCCTGGACCTCGGAGACGGCGGAGCTGTCCGTGACGTTCACCACGAGGGTTTCCGTCTCGGCGTCGTAGAAGGTGCCTGCTGTCTCGGCGGACAGGGTGTCGTCCAGGGTGGTCGCCAGTTCGACGGCCGCCTGCGAGGACAGGACGTCCGGGGTGAAGGTGGGGGTCTGGGCGTTCGCCTGTGACATGGTGAACGACCCGGCCAGCAGTGCCGCGACACCGGTGGCGGCCATCGTGATACGCCGCGCGGACATGCGTCGGTTTGTCACGCTTGTTTCCTCCTGTGGGGGTTGGAGCGCAAGGCTCCGGAGAAGGCAGGAACCTGACTCTTCAGCCACGTTCATGCCAAGCGGTGATGGCGAGTATTCCCATCCTGCGGGGGCCCACACAAGAACGACTTCACGCCCCGGACGGGAGTTCGATCGCCGCACGGGAGGCCGGGCGATGTGTCCCGGACACGCCCGGTATCTGCCAACTCACCGCCACGCTACGCGCGTTGCGCGCACCGCAGTTCGCCGACGGTAAGGACTAGACCTGTCTGAAAAGAGTCGCTCCGGGTTCGCTCACCGTTCGCCGCAGTCCGGTTTTCGTGACATGCGACATCCCCCGAACGAGATGCCACTGCCCCCGTCCGGGTGAACCGGACGGGGGCAGCGAGAGGGAAGGACCGCTTCGGTGGACGGACCCGTTACGGGATGGTCGCCCCGTACGCGTTGAGCGCCGCCACGACCGGCTGGAAGTACGTGGTGCCGCCGACCGTGCAGTTGCCGCTGCCGCCGGAGGTCAGACCGATGGCGGTGTTGCCGGAGAACAGCGGGCCGCCGCTGTCGCCGGGCTCGGCGCAGACGTTGGTGCGGATCATGCCGTAGACGATGTCGCCGCCGCCGTAGTTGACGGTGTAGTTCAGACCGGTCACCGAGCCGGAGCGCAGCCCGGTGGTCGAGCCGGAGCGCTGGACGGCCAGCCCGTTGGTGGCGTTGGCCGCACCGGTGATGGTGCGGTAGGTGCCGTTGTAGAGGTACACGTTGCTCGGGCGGGAGATGGAGGAGTTGGTGTACGACACCAGCCCGTAGTCGTTCACGGGGAAGCTGGAGCCGATCGTGCCGCCGATGACGGTGGTCCTGCCGGAGTTGGACCACCAGGTGCCCGCGCCGTCGGTACAGTGGCCGGCGGTCAGCATGACCGTCGTACCGCCCCGGGTGGCGTTGAAGCCGGCGGAGCAGCGCCAGCCACTCGCGTAGATGGCGTCACCGCCGGAGAGGTAGTTCTCCAGCGTGCCGGGGGTGCGCTCCACCTCGATGGCGCCGGCGAGGGAGCCCGCGTTCTCCTTGATCTCCGCGATCTCCTCCTGCGTGACCGTGGAGTCCACGGTCACGAGCACCTTGCCGGTCTCCTCGTCGACCGTCCAGGCGGTGCCGGCGATGTCGGCCGCGAGCACGGCCGAGTCCGCCTTGGCCAGCTGGGCGGTGCTGAAGGTCTGCACCGGCTCGGCGCCGGCGGTGCTGGGCAGCACGAAGGCGGTCAGGGCCGCCACACCGGAGGCGGCGGCGATCAGCCGCAGCCGCTTGACGAGGCGTCTGTGGGGGTTGGGGCGCTCGGTACTCACATGTCCTCCGTGGGGAATCCGGGGCCCGCTGGGTGCGGGCCCGTGAGGCGTGGCCGGGGTCCGCCGCATTCATCGGCATGACCCTGACAAGCGCTGCACCGAATCTTCACCACGCCGGGACGCCTTGCCAAGAACCACTTTCAGCCACTCCACGGAACCTCCGCACCCGGTGCGCATCCTGCCCGAAACTCACTCTCCGTCAGCTGCACCGGGCGGCGGTTGTCCTGAGGGGGCGCCATAATCGATTGCACCAGAACCGTCACGAAATCCGGTTCGGGCGCCAATCCACTTGGCGCATCATCCGCATCATGGATGACGATAGGGGTGTGGGCGGTTTCGAGCCGCGTGAGAGAGGAGGCATCCATGGGATCGGTACGCAAGGCGAGCGCCTGGCTCGGGCTCGTCGAGGACCGCGAGATGCGCTACTACGACGACGAGTACGCCGAGGGGCCCGAGCCGGGCGACGGCACCGAGCCGTGGGCCACCGACCCGGCGGTGCGGGCGGTGGAGGAGCCGGCACCGGAGGGTGACAGCGGCCGGATCGCGACGGTGACGCCGGAGAGCTTCCGCGACGCGCGCCGCATCGGTGAACTGTTCCGCGACGGGGTCCCGGTGGTCATCAACCTCACCGCCATGGAGCCCGGCGACGCCAAGCGCGTCGTCGACTTCGCCGCCGGCCTGATCTTCGGCCTGCGCGGTTCCATCGACCGGGTCGCCAACCGGGTCTTCCTGCTCAGCCCTGCCGACACCGAGGTCGTCAGCGGTGAGCCGGCCGCGCACCGTTCGGACGGCTTCTTCAACCAGAGCTGAGG
>NZ_JBHWJL010000185.1:0-10203 GCF_042731495.1 Streptomyces sp. NPDC059853 | reverse complement strand
GGTGTCCGCGCGCCGCTGACCCCTGCTACAGACGACGCTCAGCGTCGGGCATGCCGCCCCCGGCCCTCGGCCGGGGGCGCGCTGCTGTCCGGGTCCTGGTGCCCGGCCCCGGACGGGACGGCGCCTGCCGCCCGCTTGCCGGCGCGGTGGGCCCGCCAGAACTCGATCGCGATCGGCAGCACGGACAGCGCCACGATGCCGACCAGCATGAACTCGATGTTGGTACGGACGAACCCGATCTGCCCCAGCGCGGCGCCCAGCAGGGTCACCCCGGCGCCCCACAGCACCCCGCCGATGACGTTGAAGAGCACGAAGGTGCGGTAGTGCATCCGCGCCACCCCGGCGATGATCGGGGTGAACGTCCGCACGATCGGCACGAACCGGGCCAGGACCAGTGACTTCGGGCCGTGCTTGGCGAAGAACTCGCGGGCCTTGGCCACGTTCTCCTGCTTGAAGAGGCGGGAGTCCGGCCGGTTGAAGAGGGCGGGCCCCACCTTTCTGCCGAAGAGATAGCCCACCTGATCGCCGAGCACGGCGGCGATCACGATGAGGGTGCAGACCAGCCACAGCGGATAGTGCAGGTACTGGTCGGTGGCGACCAGCAGGCCGGTCGTGAACAGCAGGGAGTCACCGGGCAGGAAGAACCCGATGAGCAGTCCCGACTCGGCGAAGACGATCACCAGAACGCCGATGAGGCCGAAGGTCGGGATGAGCCAGTCCGGGTCCAGCCACTGCGGCCCGAGAGCAAGAGAAACCATGAGAAGGAAACCCCTGAGGAGAAGCCCGGACACGACAGTCCTGGGCACTCGCCCCAGGCTACCAACGCATGTCGTGCATGGCCCGATTAAGACGTGCTCGACCGGGGAAGGGGTGACAGGTTCGGCACAACCCCTTCACGCCGTCTCCGCCGCCCGGCCCCGACGTGTGTGCGCGGCGGTCTAACGCTCCCGGCGAAGGGCGGCCGCCGCCTCGTGGAAGAGGGATTCCGCCGCCGTCTCCGCCGGGGTCGGGCGGCGGTCGGCCAGGCGGGCCAGCAGGATGCGGCGGGTGGGGGCCGAGGGTTCGAGGGCGATCACCTTGATGCCCGAGCGCAGGTTCGTCAGCGCCAGCCGGGGGGCCAGGGCGACGCCGAGGCCGATGGAGACCATTGCCTGCGCCTCCTGGTAGTCGTGGGCGAAGAAGGCGATCGACGGCCGGAAGCCGGCCGCGTGGCAGCTGCGGGCCAGGACGTCGGCCACCGGGTGCTCGTCGGCGCGGGTGATCCAGTCCTCCCCGCTCAGCTCCGCCATGTTCACCGCGTCCCGGTGGGCCAGCGGATGGCCGTCGGAGACGATCAGCGCGGTGGCGTCGTCCAGCAGCGGGGTGAGGGCGAGCGAGGGGTCGTCCACCCGGCTCCAGTCGTAGTCCCACAGCAGCGCCAGCTGGATCTCGCGGCTCTCCAGCATCGACAGCAGCCCGTCGAGAACGGCGCTGCGCACGACCAGCCGGATGCCCGGATGGGCCTGCGCGAAGCGTCGCACCACGAGCGGCAGCAGCGAGGACCCGGCCGTCGGGAACGAGCCGATCCGCAGTTCGCCCGAGCGAAGTCCGGCGATCTCGTCCAGCTCGGCCGCCGCCGCGCCCAGCTGCCGTCCGATCCGCCGCGCGTGCCGGACCAGCGCTTCCCCCGCCGGGGTCAGCGCCACGCCTCTGGCATGCCGCTCCAGCAGCGGCTGGCCCGCCTCCGACTCCAGCTTTGCGATTTGCTGCGAAACGGCGGACGGGGTGAACGCCATGGCCTGGGCCGCCGCCGTCAGGGAGCCGTGGCCGGCCACTTCGGCCAGCAGCAGCATCCGCCGCACATCGAGTCTCATCGGTCAGCCTTAAGTTCTGCTAAAGGGGTCTCCACTTTTCCGAGATTGTACTGAACCTCCCCGGCGTCCATGCTCGACATCGCTCGGACCAGGTACGGAAGGACGTCGGGTGTTGCGACTGCCAGGAACCCTCATGCGCGGCGGGACCAGCAAGTGCTGGATCTTCGACGCCCGCGATCTGCCGCCCGGTGCCGACCGGCCCGGCGGGCGGCTGGACGAGGTGCTGGCCTCGGCGTTCGGCGCCCGCGACCCGCGCCAGATCGACGGCGTCGGCGGGGCCACCTCCACCACCTCCAAAGCCGCCATCGTATGCCCCTCCACCGAGGAGGGCACCGACGTCGACTACCTCTTCGCCCAGGTCGGCATCGGCACCCCCGGCGTCGAATGGGGCAGCAACTGCGGCAACTGCGCCACCGCCGTCGGCCTGTACGCGCTGCTCAACGGCCTCGCCGTACCGTCCGGGCCGCGCAGCACCGTGGTCCTGCGCAACCGCAACACCGGCGTCCGGCTCTCGGCCACCGTCCCCACCCCCGACGGCACCGTCCCCGAGCTCGGGAGCGCGACGGTGCCCGGCTCCCTCGCCACCGGCGTCCCGGTCGGACTCGGCTTCCGGCACCCGGCCGGGGCCAGCACCGGGGCGCTGCTGCCCACCGGGTCCGGCACCGACCTGCTCGGCGGCGTCCCGGTCACCCTCGTCGACGCCGGTGCCCCCGCCGTCCTGGCCGACGCCGCCGCCCTCGGCGCCACCGGCCTGGAGAGCCCCGAGGAGTTCGCCGGGCTCGTGCCGGCCCTGGCCACCCTGCGCCGGGCCGCCGCGCTGCGGATGGGCCTGGCCACCGAGGCCGACCCGGTCAGCCACGCCGTCCCCAAGGTGGGGGTGGTGGCGGCTCCCGGCGACTACACCACCACGCTCGGTGAGACGGTGCGCATGGCTGATTACGATGTGGCGGTCCGCATGGTCTCCATGCACGCGCCGCACCCGGTCATCGGCCTGACCTCCGCCGTAGCCGTCGCGTCCGCGGTACTGACACCCGGCACGATCCCGGCGAAACTGGCCGGAAACCGACCGTCCGCCACTGTCGTCCGACTGGGAACCCCGGCCGGCGTCGTGGCCGCGGAGGCGGAGACCGACGCCTCGGGCACCGTCCGGCTCGTCACCCTGCACCGAGCCGCCCGGCGCATCGCCACCGCTCACCTTCTCGTCCCCGCACTACTCCAGGAAAGCGTGTGAGCCCCAGCACACCCGCCTTCTGGGCAGCAAAGGAGCTGTCGTGAAAGTCCAGTTGGAGAACATCACCCTCGCCTACGGCGAGGCCACCGCCATCGACCGGCTCAGCGTCACCGTCGAGGACGGCGAGTCACTGGTGCTGCTGGGGAAGTCGGGCTGCGGCAAGACCTCCACCATGCGCTGCGTGGCCGGCCTGGAGACCCCGACCGGCGGCCGGATCACCATCGGCGACACCGTCGTCTTCGACAGCGAACGCGGTATCCGGGTCGCCCCGAACAAACGCAACGTCGGCATGGTGTTCCAGTCCTACGCGGTCTGGCCGCACCGCACCATATTCCAGAACGTCGCCTTCCCCCTCCAGCAGCAGCGGCTGCCCAGGGCCGAGATCCGCGAGCGCGTCGCCGACGTCCTCGACCTGGTCGGCCTCACCGAGTACGCCGAGCGCGGCGCCAGCCTCCTCAGCGGCGGCCAGATGCAGCGCGTCGCCCTCGCCCGCAGCCTCGTCATGCGCCCCAGCGTGCTGCTGCTCGACGAACCGCTCTCCAACCTCGACGCCCGGCTGCGCGACCGGCTGCGCGTCGAACTCCGCGAGATCCAGCAGCGGCTCGGCCTCACCTGCGTCTACGTCACCCACGACCAGTCCGAGGCCCTCGCCCTCGCCGACCGCATCGCCCTGATGCAGGGCGGCCGGATCGTCCAGATCGACCGCCCCGAGAAGATCTACGACGCCCCGTCCTCCGCCGCCATCGCCGACTTCCTCGGCGTCTCCAACATCTTCCCCTGCGCCCCGTCCGGCCCCGGCACCGCCGCGACCACCTTCCGGCTCACCGGGCACGCCACCGAGGTCACCAGCGCCGCCCCCGTCCCCGGCGGCACCGGCGCCACCACCGAGCCCCGCGTCTGTATCCGCCCCGAGGACATCCGGCTCACCGGCGAACCCGCCACCGGCGCCAACAGCTGGCCGGGCCGGGTCGAGGTGGTCAGCTTCCAGGGCTCCTACGTCCGCTACCGGGTCAGCCTCAAGGACGGCCCCGAACTCGACGCCATCGTCCCGCGCCGCGCCACCCGCATGCTGGACGTCGGCGCCCCCGTGTGGGCCTCCGCCGAACCCGACGCCGTCCAGGTCCTGCCGGCGGAGGTGCCCGCATGAGCACCCTGCTGATCAGAATCCGCCGCGGCCTGCCGACCTCCGTCCTGCTGCTGATCCTCGGCGTCCTCGTCATCGTCCCGATGCTGTTCATCGCGCTCGCCGCGTTCAGCTCCGAGATCCCGCGCCCCGGCTCCATCGGCCTGAGCGGGCTCTCCTTCGACAACTTCGCCATCTTCGGGTCCAGCCAGGCACTCGGCGCCGTCGGCAACTCCCTCCTCGTCGCCGGCTCCGCCTCCGTCCTGGCCCTGGCCATCGGCTGCGGACTGGCCTTCCTCGCCGCCCGCACCGACACCCCCGGCCGCCGGTTCCTCTACTTCGCCGGCATCGCCCCGATGTTCCTGCCCTCCCTCGTCGGCGCGCTCGCCTGGTCCCTGCTGGGCAGCCCCGCCACCGGATTCCTCAACCTGCTGCTGCACAGCGCCGGGCTGGACGTCACCGTCAACATCTACAGCATGCCCGGCCTGGTCATGGTCCTGGCGCTGTACTACGCCCCGTACGCCTTCCTCCTGGTGCACGGCGCGCTCTCCCTCATGAACCCCGACCTGGAGGAAGCGGCCTTCGTGCACGGCGGCACCCGCCGCCGCACCCTGCGCCGCGTCACCTTCCCGCTCGCGCTGCCCGCCGTCCTGGGCTCCGGCATCCTCATCTTCGCCCTCACCATGGAGAACTTCCCCGTCGCCCAGGTGATCGGCAACCCGGCCCAGATCGACACCCTGCCCAGCTTCATCTACCGGCTGATGAACGCCTCCCCCTCCCGGGGCAACGAGGCCGCCGCCGTCGCCATCGTCCTCACCGGCGTCCTGCTCATCGTCACCGCGATCCAGCAACGCGCCGTGCTGCGGCGCAAGTTCACCACCGTCACCGGCAAGGGCGTCAAACCCAAGATGGTGCCGCTGGGCCGCTGGCGCTGGCCCGCCTTCGCCGCCGCCTCCCTCTACTTCGTCCTCGCCGTCGTCCTGCCGCTGGGCGCCCTGCTGATCGCCTCGCTCCAGAACTCCCCGTACGTCGCCTCCCTCGGCCAGCTCACCGAACCCGGCGCGCTCTCCTTCTACGCCCTCGGCGAGCTGATCACCTCCGACGACTTCCTCCAGGCCGCCCGCAACAGCGTGCTCACCGCCGTCCTCGCCGGACTCATCGGCACCGCCCTCAGCTTCGGCCTGGCCTACACCGTCTACCGCACGGGCGCCGCCGGCCGCCGGGTCCTGGAGTTCGCCGCCATGGCCCCGCTCGCCGTACCCGCCATCGTGCTCGGCCTCGGCCTGCTGTGGACCTGGCTGGTCGTGCCGCTGCCGGTGTACGGCACGGTCGTGGTGCTGATCGTCGCCTTCCTCGCCGTCTTCCTGCCCCAGGGCTACCGGGGCGTCAGCGCCTCCATCCTCCAGGTGGACCGCGATCTGGAGGACAGCGCCGTCCTGCTCGGCGCCCACCGCACCAAGGCCGTCACCAAGGTCACCCTGCCCCTGATGCGGGTCGGCATGGTCTCCACCCTGCTGCTCCTGCTGATGCTCTGCATGCGGGAACTGTCGGCCGCGCTCTTCCTGTTCACCTCCGACACCCGGCTGCTGTCCATCCTCATCTTCGACAACTACGACAACGGCGCCATGCAGGGCGCCGCCTCGGTGAGCCTGCTCTACTGCGGCGTCATCGGCGTGATCGCCCTGCTGGCCAAGTCCCTGGGAGCACGGACCGTGGACGGTGCCCGATGAGAACCCGCCTCCGTTACGCCCTCACCGCCCTCACCGTCCCGCTCGCCCTGGCCGCCGCCTCCTGCGCCGCGCCACCCTCGGTCGCCGTCGTGGACGCCGAGTCCGCGACCGTCGACACCAGCGACGGCCTGGTGGTGGACGGCGAACGCATCGCCGACGCCGAACTGTTCGAGGCCGCCCGCGCCGAGGGATCGCTCTCCCTCTACAGCGGCTACGTCGAGAACTCCGAGAAGCAGGTGATCGCCGCCTTCGAACGCGACACCGGCATCGAGGTCAACCTGGTGCGGCTGGTGCCCAACCGGCTCGCCGAACGCGTCCTGAGCGAACAGGGCGCCGGCCGGCTCGGCGCCGACGTGGTGCGCACCTCCGACTACGACATCGCCATGCGCATGTACGACGCCGGGGTCTTCACCGGCCACGACGTGCCCGGCGCCGACAGCCTCGACGACACCGTCCGCTACCGGGACGGCGCCTTCTACCGGGTCTTCAACCCGCTGTACACCTTCGCCTACAACACCGTGCTGGTCGACCCCGAGGACGCGCCCACCTCCTGGGAGGAGCTGACCGAGGACCGCTGGCGGGGCCACCTCGGCATCACCCAGGTCGGCGCCGGCGGCTCCTCCCTGACCCTCACCCGCTTCCAGGAGGAACGGCTCGGACCTGACTTCCTGCCCGCCCTCGCCGACCAGCGGCCCCGGATCTTCGACTCCTCCAGCGCCGCCCTGGAATCGCTGGCCCGCGGCGAGGTCTCGGTGGCCACCGCCGTGGTCAGCAGCGTCAACATCGCCGCCGCCAAGAACGCCCCGGTCGAGTTCGTCGTCCCGGAGGAGGGGATGGCCGCCTACGACTACTTCGTCGGCAAGACCACCTCCGCCCGCCACGAGGCGGCGGCCGAACTCTTCCTCGACTGGAACCTGTCCCAGCGCGGGCAGGACGTCTTCCGGCAGATCGGCGAGTTCCCGGCGCGCTCCGACGTCAGCCCGCCCGAGATCCTCGGCCACCAACTGCCCGACGCCGACTCGGGACTCATCGTCCGCATCCCGCCGCAGGAACTGATCGACGCCGCCGAGGCCGACCAGCGGCGCTGGCTGTCACTCTTCGGCTATCTGTGACGACGGCCGCCCCGGGGACGTACCCGCGCGGGTACGCCCCCGGGACGGGCGGCGAGCCGCGTCAACCGGCCCCCGGCGCGTTCACCTCGATCGAGAGATCGTTGTCCACCGTGTAGTACGGGAAGACCCGCTGCCCCGCCACCCGCGTGTGCGGATAGACGAACACCCGCTTGCGCTCCGCCACATCGTCCAGCAGCCGGGAGATCCGGATGCGCGCCGCGGTGGGGGAGGGGAGCAGGAACAGGTCCCAGTACGCGGCGCGCGGCGGCTCCTCCTCCAGCAGCCGCGCCAGCTCCACGGTGAACCGGAGCCCACCCGTGGCGTCCACCCGCACCGGCACCTCGTGCCGCGGCCCGTCCTTGCCCCGGCGGCGCAGCAGCACCCGCGCGCCGTCCGCCACCGCCACCCCCACCGGCCGCGCCGTCACCGTCAGCGTGCCGTCAGCCAGCCGCAGCGAACCCGCCTCCACATGGCCCTCCCGCAGCCAGGCCCGCACCACCAGCGCGCCGTCCCGGTCCGCGTACGGCACCCGCACCGCCAGCGGCCCCGGCCCCGCCGGCAGCGGGCGGTCCACCAGAGCGCGCAGATCCCGCAGCCCGGCCGCCACCGGCGACCGCAGGTCGCCGTCCTCCAGCAGCACCTCCCAGTGGCCCTCCGCCAGCACCCGGTCCCCGGGCAGCCGGGCCCGCACCCGCCCCGGCACCCCCGGCAGCGGCTCCAGCGCGACCACCGTGGCCCCGGCACCCGCCGCCGGACGCAGCCGCAGCACCGGCCGCGCCGTCCCGCCCGCTCCCTCCGGCAGCGGGACGTCGACGGTGAGCACCCCGTCCGCGTCCACCGCGCAGTGGGCCACCGGCCGTGCCGCGCCCGTTTCCTTCTCCGTCCCGGCCGTCGTCGCCGTCACCGCACCCTCCGTGCCGTCTTGAGCGTGGCGGCCCCCGCCGCCCAGGTCAGATCACGTACCGCGTAGCCGCCGCTGAGCACCGCCGCGCCCACCCCGCGCAGCCGCCCGGCCCGGCGCCGCGGCGCCCCGGCCCGCTTGGCGGCCAGCAACTCACCGAACATCGTCTCCGCGTGCTCCACCACCGGCACCGGGTCGAACCGGGCGGCGTTCTCCCGCGCCCGCTCGCCCATCCGCCTCCGCAGCGCCCCGTCCGCCATCAGCCCGGCGAGCGCCCCGGCCAGCGCGGCGCGGTCCCCGACCGGGACGAGCCGGCCGTCCTGTCCGTCGGCGACGATCTCGCCCGGCCCGTGCGGACAGTCGGTGGCGACCACCGGGAGACCGCACCGCATGGCCTCCACCAGCGTCATACCGAACGACTCGAACTCCGAGGTCAGCACGGCGACCGAGCCCTTGACCCACTCGGCCTCCAGCGGCGTGGCCGGGCCCATCAGGAACACCTGGTCGTTCAGGGCGCGCGCGTCGATGAGCCGGCGCAGCGCGTCCCGTTCGGGTCCGTGCCCGTAGATCCGCAGCTGCCACTCGGGGAACCGCCCGGCCAGGTCCGCCCACGCCTCGATCAGCTGGTCGAACCGCTTGACCCGGTGGAGCCGCCCGGCGGCGATCACCACCCGCGCACGGCCCTCTGCCGGCGGGAGGGCGGGCTCGGGCACGCTGTTCGGCAGGGCCTCGACCCGCACCCGGGGCAGCCCCATCTTCCGGCGGTACGCGGCGGCGTCGGCCCGGGTGACGGTGGTGATGCCGTCCAGCCGGGGGTACACGCGGCGCATCACGTTGCGCATCCGGGAGGGGTGGCTGTCCAGGGTCAGATGCTCCTGCGCCACCCGTACCACCCGGTCCGGCGTCTGGAGCGCCAGATGGACGTTCAGCCCGGCGCGGGTGCCGATCGCCACGTCCGCGTCGAGGGCGCCGAGGGCGGCGGCGATCCGTTCGTCCGTCAGCTCGCTGTACTGGGAGCGGCGTGAGTCGCCGGAGGGGAAGACACGCGAGGGCCGCCCGTGCCGGGGATCGTCCTGCTCGGTGGGCAGGTCGACCAGGGACCGCATCCGCACCCGGGGATCGAGCGGGAGATGCGGCTGCTCCCGGTGGCGCAGAACCGAGATGATCTCGACGTCGTGCCGGGGCGCCAGGGCCTGGGCCAGATTGAAGGTGGTGCGGATCGTCCCCCCGATGCCGTAGCCGTTGTGAAGAAGGAAAGAGATCTTCATACCTTTAAAGACAGGCCGGCCGCCCCAAAACGTTGCAGACTTGACCAAAGCATGGTGCGAATGGTGCGAATGGCGGGGAGGAACCGCTCGGTCAGCTGACGTCGGTCACGGTCACCCGGACCGCGACCCGCGCCGCCCAGGACCCCTCCGGGGCCGCGCCGGCCGCGCCCAGCACCTCGGCCACCGCCCCGGTGACCGCCGCCCGCACCGCCCGGGTCACCTCCACCGCCCGGTGGCCGCGTTCGGCCGCCAGCTCGATGTGGACCTCCCAACTGCCCGCCGCCCGGCCGGGCCGCACCCGCACCCCCGCAGGGCGCCGCCCCACCCGGCCGCCGGCCCCGCGCAGCACCTCCGCGAGACCGGGCCGCAGATACGCCACCCCGGAGACCTCGCGCGCCGCGGCTGAAGCGGCCCGCAGCACCCGCTCGGCGACCGGCGGCTCACCGTTCACCACGGGGCCCGCCCGTTCCCGCCGGCCGGCTCCACCAGGTCCATGACCACCACGTCCACCGCCAGCACCTCAAGACCCAGCCGCTCGTCGGCGGCCCGCGCCACCGCGTCCCGTACCGCTTCCGCCAGCCGCGGAACCGTCCATGTCATCGCGGCCACCACCTCGATCCGTACCCGCACCGGGCCGCGCTCCGGCGCGCCGTGGCCGCCCGCGCCCACCGGGGCGATCCGGCAGCTGCCCGCCGTGACCTCGGGCAGCGCGTCCACCGCCGTGCGGAACACCTTCGCCGCCGCCGCCTCCACGATCCACGCGTCCTCGTCCGGCTCGCCCAAAGGCAGCGTACGCCCCGGGCGCAGTTCCATCCGCACGATGTCCATCACGGTGGACACCGACAGCTCGCGGGGCGGTGCCGCCGCCTCGCGCGCCCGCGAGCGCGTCACGAAGTCCTCCAGCGCGTGCAGTTCGGCGAGCGCCGCCGCGCAGTGCGGGCACTCCGGCGGGTGCCCGGCCGGCGGCACCCACGGTCTGCCGGGG
>NZ_JBHWJL010000184.1:0-10214 GCF_042731495.1 Streptomyces sp. NPDC059853 | reverse complement strand
GTCCAGCGCGTGGTGCGCCCGCCGCTGCTCCACCCCGAAGTGGGCGGCCAGCGTCTCCAGCCGGTGATTCGCCAGCGGCAGTTGCAGCGCCTTCGACAACTGGATGGTGCACAGCCGCTGCTCCACCGGCGCCACCCGGTCCGCGCGGGCGTACTCCCGGGCGATCATCTTCCAGTCGAAGACGGCGTTGTGCGCGACCAGCACCCGCCCCTCAAGACGCCGCGCGAACTCCTCCGCGATCTCCCCGAACAGCGGCGCGTCCGCCAGCATGGCGCTGGTCAGTCCGTGGATCCAGGTCGGACCCGGGTCACGCTCCGGGTTGACCGGCGTGTACCAGTGGTCCTCAACCTCCCCCCTGGCGGTCAGTCGGTAGACCGCCGCCGATACGATCCGGTCGTCCGGTGCGAGCCCGGTGGTCTCCACATCCACCACCGCGTACCCGCCGGGGTAACCGGAGGGCCAGGGCACGCCCGCCGACTGCTGTGCGGGAACCTCGACTGTGGTTGCCTGGTGGTCTTCGAGCATGGTCCCTGAGGATACGGGCCGCCTCCGACAGCGCCCCCACCACCGCCGTGAGTTGACGGCATCGTCAGCGGCGTGCCGTACGCTGCGAAGCATGTTGTCGGACACCTACGGCCGCGTCGCCACCGATCTGCGGGTCTCGCTGACCGACCGCTGCAATCTGCGCTGCACCTACTGCATGCCCGAGGAGGGCCTGCGCTGGCTCCCCAGACCCGAACTGCTGACCGATGACGAGATCGTCCGTCTCGTCACCGTGGCCGTGGGCGAACTCGGCGTCACCGAGGTCAGGTTCACCGGCGGAGAGCCGCTGCTGCGCCCCGGCCTGGTGTCCATCGTGGAGCGCTGCGCCGCCCTCGCCCCGCGCCCCCGGCTCTCCCTCACCAGCAACGGCATCGGCCTGGAACGGGTCGCCCCGGCCCTGCGCGCGGCGGGTCTGGACCGGGTCAATGTCTCGCTCGACACCCTCGACCCGCAGACCTTCCGCACCCTCACCCGCCGCGACCGGCACGCCGACGTGCTGCGCGGACTCGCCGCCGCCCGGGCCGCGGGACTCGACCCGGTCAAGGTCAACGCCGTCCTCATGCCCGGCGTCAACGACACCGAGGCACCCGATCTGCTGGAGTGGGCGATCCGGCACGGCTACGAACTGCGGTTCATCGAGCAGATGCCCCTGGACCCGCAGCACGGCTGGCAGCGCGACACCATGATCACCGCCGAGGACATCCTGCGCTCCCTCGCCACCCGCTTCGCCCTCACCCCGGAGAGCGCCGAAGCCCGCGGCGCGGCCCCCGCCGAGCGCTGGACGGTGGACGGCGGCCCGCACCGGGTCGGCGTGATCGCCTCCGTCACCCGGCCGTTCTGCCGCACCTGCGACCGCACCCGGCTGACCGCGGACGGCCAGGTGCGTACCTGTCTGTTCGCCCGCGAGGAATCCGATCTGCGCGGCGCGCTGCGCGCCGGGGCCGACGACGCGGAACTGGCCGCGCGCTGGCGCACCGCCATGCACGGCAAGAAGGCCGGATCCGGGCTGGACGACCCGTCCTTCCTCCAGCCGCAGCGCCCCATGTCCGCCATCGGCGGCTGACCGGCCCCGGCGAGCCGGGACGTCAGGCCCCGGCGCCGGGCTCGGCCGCCCGCCACTCGGCGAGCGGCACCACGTCCTTCAAGAACCCCCGCACGCCCAGGAACTGGCCCAGATGCTCCCGGTGCTCCTCGCAGGCCAGCCAGGTCTTGCGGCGCTCGGGGGTGTGCAGCTTCGGGTTGTTCCAGGCGAGCACCCACACAGCGGGCTCACGGCAGCCTTTGGCGGAACAGATCAGCGGCTCATCGGCCAGAGGTTCGTCGGACACGGAAACCATCCAACACCCTCACCCCGGACATGGCGACGCCGGGCAGCCACGGGGGGAGCCGCCCGGCGTCGGTCCGTCGCTCCGACGGGGGATACGGAGCGCTCTTGAAGTATGACATGTGATGCGCGCCGGTGTGCAGCCGAAGGGCTCATATTCCGTTGAGCTTTTCTTGAGCTTCGCAACCGAATACATCAACCCGATGGACTGCTCTGCCCGTTCGAGGACCTATCCAGGTGGGAAGCGGGCGGCAGCGCGGTCCGGGAAGCACTGGTGATGAAGGTGGACGGCAGCGCGGGGGAGTTCTCCCGGCCCGCATTCGCGATCACCACGGCGATGTAAGGCATCACCGTTCCGAGAACCAGAGTTGCGATGGCAATCGGGCGGCTGGTGTCCCACAACACGAATGTGAGGAGTACCGCAGCCGTACGCACCAACATGGAAATGACATAACGTCGCTGCCGTCCCCGGACGTCCTCCGCGAGCCCGCGCCGGGCGCCGGTGATCCGGTACACGGACCCCTCACCGGCCCCGGCCGCGCTCCGCCGCCACCGCGCCATGCCGCACGCTCCTCACCTCGGGAGCCGGCCGCCGCCCTCGGTCAGCGGCGCACCAGCAGTGCGAGCTTACGCCCGGCCTTCAGGTACACCCCGGCCGGCCGCTCCCCGCCCTCCTGCGCCACAGCCGCCTCGTCGGCCACCTCGGCCAGGCCCCGGGTCACCGCCGCCTCGCCCAGCACCTCGCTGTGCTGCCCGCCGCCCGGGTACTCCACCACGATGCGCAGCGCGTTCTGCTTGGCCAGCCGCCGGGCAGCCGAGGAGGACGCGGTGAACTCCAGCACCCGGGTCAGCACCGCGTCGATGCGCTCCCCGCCGTGCTCGGCCAGATCCACCTCCGGCAGCGTCCCGACCTCGGTGAAGCTCTTCTTCGAGAACTGCGCCGTGAACCCGGCCCGCGCCGCCATCGCCGCCTCGACCCCGTACAGCGCGGCCACCATCTCCCCGGCCAGCACCTTCTTCAGGTCCATCGGGTGCAGCGAACCGTCCGCCACCCGGGCCAGCGCCCCGGCGATCTCCGGATCGGTCCACTCCGTCCAGGCCCGCAGGTACGGCTCCATCAGCCGGTCCGGCACCGACATGATCTTGCCGAACACCTCGTCCGCCGGCGCCGAAAGACCCACGTAGTTGCCCTTGGACTTCGACATCTTCGCGCCGGTGCCGTCGGTGCCCTCCACCAGCGGCATCGTCACCACCAGCTGCGGCTTCTGCCCGTAGATCTCCATCACACGGCGGCCCATCTGCATGTTCAGCAGCTGGTCCACACCGCCCAGCTCGATGTCGGCGTCGATCTCGGCCGAGTCGATCGCCATCGCCACCGGGTAGATCAGCTCCGACATGGTCAGCCCGTGGCCGCCCTCGAGGCGGGTGCGGAAGTCCTCCCGCTGGAGCAGCGAGGACGCCGGCACCTGCGACAGCACCCCGATCAGCTTCGGCAGCGTGATGCCCGCCAGCCACTCGCTGTTGTGCCGGAACTCCACCCGCTCGAAGTCGAAGAACGGCTTCACCTGGCCCCGGTACCCGGCCAGGTTCGCCGCGATGTCCTCGTCCGACAGCGGCGGACGCTCCGCCGAACGCCCCGAGGGGTCACCGATCTTCGCCGTGATGTCCCCGATGATCAGCGTCACCGCGTGGCCCATCCGCTGGAAGCGGCTGAGCACGATCACCGGGACCGCGTGCCCCAGATGCACATCGGCCGCCGTCGGGTCGATCCCGAGCTTCACCCGCAGCCCGCGCCCCTCGGCCCGCGCCGCCTCGATGTCCGCCGCCAGCTTGTCCACCGACGGCAGCACCTCGACCGCGCGGGCCGCGATCAGTTCCGCCTGCTCCCGCGCCGGCAGGTCCGTCAGGTCCAGATAACGCCGCGATCCCGTCTCCCGCAGCAGCTGCCGCACGGTGGTGTCGGAGGAGAGGTCCTGCGCGAGCAGCGCGGACGCGCGCTGCACGGAGTCGCCGAGGCGTGTCACGTTCAGTCCTGAAGGTCGACGGTCGGATGGGAATCAGAAGATCGGACGCAGTCTACGGTCACACGCCGGGGCTCACCGAGCTCATATTGAACCCGGGCACCCGCAGCGCGGGCATCGCGGTGCGCGGGAAGTAGTCGCCCCACTCCCGCGACCGGGTCACCTCGGTGCGCCCCGCCTCGCTCGCCCTGGCCAGCACATCGACCGGGGACTCGTTGAAGCGGAAGTTGTTCACCACCCCGCTCACCTCCCCGTTCTCCACCAGGAACACCCCGTCCCTGGTCAGCCCGGTCAGCAGCAGCGTGGCCGGATCGACCTCGCGGATGTACCACAGCGAGGTGATCAGCAGCCCCCGCTCGGTGTCCGCCACCAGCTCCGGGAGCGAACGGGTCCCCCCGGCCTCCAGCAGCAGGTTGTCGGTCAGCGGCGCCACCGGGAGACCGGTCACCTCCGAGGAGTAGCGGGTGGTCGGCAACTGCCGCAGCACCCCGTCCCGCACCCAGTCGGTACGCCCCAGCGGCAGCCCGTTGTCGAACACCGACACCTCGGGCGCCAGACCGCCGCCCGACGCGTGCGCGATCAGGAACGGGGCCGCCTCCGCCCCCGGCGCCGCCGGATCGCTGTACAGATCCACCGGCAGCCGCGACAGCTTCTCGCCCACCCGGGTACCGCCGCCCGCCCGGCTGAACACCGTCCGGCCGTCGTGCGCCTTGCGGGCATCCGCCGTCCAGTACAGGTAGATCAGCAGATCCGCCACCGACGACGGCGGCAGCAGCGTCTCGTACCGCCCGGCCGGCAGGTCGATCCGCCGCCGCGCCCACTGAAGGCGCTGCGCCAGCTCCGCCTCCAGCGCCGCCACGTCCACGTCCGAGAAGTCGGCGGTGGGCACCGTCACATAGGAGGACCGGGTACGGTCCGGGGACTTCGCGTTGATCTCCACATGCCCCGCGCGCTGGTCGTGCCGCAGCCGCAGCCCGCCCGAGGTGCCCAGATAGGTGGAGGTGATGTCGTGCGAGGCGAACCCGAACAGCTCCCGCTCCGCCGCCCGCGAGCGCGCGAAGCTCTCCCCGAGCGCCGGCGCGAACTCCGCGAAGACCTCGGGCGAGGTGACCTCCGGGTCCTCCGTGAATCCGGGCGCCGCCCCGTCCCCGGTCAGCAGCGGCGCGGCGTCCTCGGCCGGCGGCGCCTGCCGCGCCGCCTCCTCCGCGGCCCGCACCAGCGGCTCCAGTTCCTCGTCGGTCACCGCGCTGCGCGAGACCACCCCGGCCGCCGTGCCCTGCGCCCCGTCCACCGTGGCGATCACCGTCAGCGTCCGGCCCCGGGTCACCCCGTTGGTGGTCAGCGTGTTCCCCGCCCAGCGCAGATTGGCGCTGGAGTTCTCCTCGGCGAGCACCACCAGACCGTCGGCCCGCGACAGTTCCAGCGCCCGCTCCACGATCTCGTACGGCTTGCCGGCGCTCATCCTTGCCTCCCGTTCGTGTCCCCGCCCGCGCGGCGGAGATGCGACTGCGTTCCCGACTGCGTTCCCGACTGCGGCCGGCCGGCCGCGCGGATGTCACGCGGCACGGCCGGCCTCCTCGGCGGTGTTGAGAATGTTCACGCCCCGGAACAGCGCCGACGGGCAGCCGTGCGAGACCGCCGCCGCCTGGCCCGGCTGCGCCTTGCCGCACATGAACGTGCCGCCCAGCACATAGGTCTGCGGCCCGCCGACCGCCTCCATCGAGCCCCAGAAGTCGGTGGTTGTCGCCTGGTACGCCACATCCCGCAGCTGACCGGCCAGCCGCCCGTTCTCGATCCTGAAGAACCGCTGCGCCGTGAACTGGAAGTTGTAGCGCTGCATGTCGATCGACCAGGAGTTGCGGCCGACCGCGTAGATCCCGCGCTCCACCCCCGCGATCAGTCCGGCCGTGTCCGGCCCCTGGGGGTCCGGCCGGAGCGAGACGTTCGCCATCCGCTGGATCGGCACATGCGCGGGGGAGTCCGCGAACGCGCAGCCGTTGGACCGCTCGAAGCCCTGGAGCCTCGCCGTGCGCCGGTCCATCTGGTAGCCGACCAGGGTGCCGTCCTTGATCACGTCCCAGGACTGGGTCCGTACGCCCTCGTCGTCGAACCCGGTGGTCGCCAGCCCGTGCTCCACCGTCCGG
The DNA here is from genome assembly GCF_042731495.1 of Streptomyces sp. NPDC059853. NCBI lineage: Bacteria > Bacillati > Actinomycetota > Actinomycetes > Kitasatosporales > Streptomycetaceae > Streptomyces > Streptomyces sp. NPDC059853. Next base: position 4,182 of record NZ_JBHWJL010000184.1, on the reverse strand, counting down.
TCACCGGTGACATGCATCAGCGGCGAGCCGTACTTCAGCGTCCCCAGCCGGTCGACCGTCGCGAACGAGGTCCCGGCGTACGCCGCCTCGTAGCCCAGCGCCCGGTCCAGTTCCGTGGCGTGGCCGATCGACTCGTGGATGGTCAGCCACAGATTGGACGGGTCCACCACCAGGTCGTACCGGCCGGCCCGCACCGACGGGGCGGCCAGCTTCTCCGCCAGCAGCGACGGCAACTGGTCCAGATCGCTGTCCCAGTCGTAGCCGGTGCCGGTCAGATACTCCCAGCCGCGCCCGGCGGGCGGCGCCAGGGTGTTCATGGTGTCGAACCGGCCGGTCGCGGAGTCCACGGCGGTCGCGGTCAGCTCGGGGTTGATCCGCACCCGCTGCTGGGTGGTCACCGTACCGGCGGTGTCCGCGTAGAACTTGTTCTCCTGGACCGCCCACAACCGGGTGTCCACGTAGCTGATCCCGGGCGCCGCCAGCAGCCGCGCGCTCCAGTCGGCGAACAGCGCGGTCTTCTCCGCGTCCGGCACGTCGAAGGGGTTGATCTCGTACGAGGAGATCCAGGTCTGCTCGCCGTAGGAGGGCTCCGGCGCCAGCTCCACCCGGGTGTCCGCGCCGGACGCCGCGCCGATCCGCGCCGACAGCTTGGCCATGGCGACCGCCTGGCCGGCGACCCGGGCCGCCGCGTCCATGGTCAGGTCGACGCCGGCCGCGAACCCCCAGCTGCCGCCGTGCACCACGCGGACCGCGTACCCGGTGTCCGTCACGTCCGAGGAGCCGGCCGGGCGGGCGTTGCGCAGCCGCCAGTCGGCGCTGCGCACCCGCTCGAAACGGAAGTCGGCGTGTTCGGCACCCAGCGCCTTCGCGCGGGCGAGCGCGGCGTCGGCGAGTTGCCGCAACGGCAGCGCGAGGAAACTCTCATCGATGGATGGGGGCACAGTCTCTCCTGTCCATGGCCATCTTCGGTCGTTCCCGGGGCGGTACGCGCCACCGGGAATCACCGATCATGCCCGCTCGGAGCGGAACTGCCCAGGGACGACCGGCCACCGGGCCCGGCCACCGGGCCTCCGGATCACCCGCCGGCCGACGGGCCCGACCGGATCACCACGGTGTCCACCGCCTTGTCGTGCAGCCCCTGCTTGAACGGGGTGTCCCACAGGCACCAGGCGGCGATGAGGAAGCCGGCGCCGGCCACGAAGCCCGCGAGCAGACTGCCGAACAGGTAGAACCACTCCCGGCCCAGCGCCCGGAAGAGGCCGACCGGCCCGCCGTCGCGCAGCCGTACCACCCGCAGCCCGAACAGCCACTTGCCGATGGTGCGTCCGCCGGTCAGCCAGTGCGCCAGCGGGTCGTACAGCAGCAGATAGCCGAGCGCGCACCACAGCGCCCACAGGGCGTTGGCGCCCCGGGCACCGGCGTCGTCCCCGGCCAGGGTGAGCCCGGCCCACAGCACCACGAGGACGAGCGCGATCAGGATCCCGAAGTCCACCAGCCGTGCGTAGAGCCGGCGCGAGGGAGCGGCCAGCAGGGCGAGCGGCGGCCCGTACCCCGGATGCACCGGACCGGGGCGCATCACCGGGCCGGGCGGCGGAGCCATCCGGTACACGGGCTCGGGGTGGGCCGCGCCGTACGGTCCCGGGTACGGGTACGGGTACGGAGGGGGCCCGGGGTACACCGTGGTGTGCGGTCCCGGGTACCCCGTGGCGTGCGGCTGCGGCTGCGGCTGCGGGTACGGCGGTGGCTGCACGCCCGGGTACGGGCCGGGCCCGCCGCCCGGCCACGGGGCGCCCGGGGCCGGGACCGGGGGCGGCGGCTGCGCGGGCGGCGGCGGCAGGGGTGGCTGCTCGGACATGCGCGAACGGTAGTCGATGCCCGCGGCAACGGCGAAACCCCGTCCGGGCGGCGGGAGTTGGCGCCCCACCTGCGTATGTCCCCTGCGGGCGTCATATTCCGCCCGGTTTTCCGGCCCCGGGCCACCTGTCCCCCGCTGCCCCCGCCACCTGCGCGGAAACACCCGGCGGACGCGGAGAGTGACGGTCCGTGTCCGGTACCGGGCTGGCCGGTCAGGACCTCTTTTCGCCACGCTCGGTCCATGGAGCAGGAGCTGATCCCCACCGGGGCCACGACGTCGTTCAGCATGTCGTTCAGCGCGACCCCGCACGCCGTACGGCTGGCCCGCCGGTTCACCGAGCAGCGGCTCGACCGGTGGGGCATCCCGGCCGGCTGCCCGGCGGCCCGCACCGTGGCCCTGCTGGTGGGCGAACTCGCCGCCAACGCGGTGCGGCACGGCTCGGCGCCCGGCCGCGGCTTCACCCTCGCGGTGTCGATGCCCGCCCGCCCGGCCCGGGACGGCGGGGAGGGCACGGAGGGCGGAGCCGTCCCGCTGCGGATCGAGGTGACGGACGCCCGCGCCGACCGGTACCCGGTGCCGCGCCCGGCCGGCGGGGAGGAGCGGGAGAGCGGCCGGGGGCTGCTGCTTGTGGACGCGTTCGCCGCCGCCTGGGGCGTGGCCGCCCACCCGGCCGGCAAGACGGTGTGGTGCGAATGTCTGCTCCACCCTGCGGAAATGGCGCCACGGATGTAGGAACCCCACAGGGCCCCGGTGCTGTGCCTGTCAGCCCCCGATCCCCGTGCGCTGCGCCGGGCGGGCTAGTTTGGTGCCGAGCACATGTCGCAGAGAAGGGGTGATCCCTTGAGTCGCTCGGTACTCGTCACCGGAGGGAACCGCGGAATCGGCCTGGCCATCGCCCGTTCCCTCGTGGACGCGGGTGACAAGGTCGCCATTACCTTCCGCTCGGGCGAACCGCCGCAGGAGCTGGTGGAGCGCGGCGTGCTGGCGGTGCGGTGTGACATCACCGAACCGGAGCAGGTGGAGCAGGCATACAAAGAGATCGAGGAGAAGCACGGCAAGGTCGAGGTGCTGGTGGCCAACGCCGGCATCACCCGTGACCAGCTCCTGCTGCGGATGTCCGAGGAGGACTTCGCCGCGGTGCTGGACACCAACCTCACCGGCACCTTCCGGATGGTCAAGCGCGCCTCCAAGGGCATGCTGCGGGCCCGCGCCGGACGGATCGTGCTGATCTCCTCGGTGGTCGGCCTGATGGGCCAGGCGGGGCAGGCCAACTACGCCGCCTCCAAGGCCGGTCTGGTGGGCTTCGCCCGCTCCCTCGCCCGCGAGCTGGGTTCCCGGGGCATCACCTGCAACGTGGTGGCCCCCGGATTCGTGGACACCGATATGACGCGGGTGCTCAGTGACGAGCAGCGCGCGGGCATCGTCGCGCAGGTGCCGCTCGGCCGGTACGCACAGCCCGCCGAGATCGCCGCCGCGGTCCGTTTCCTGGCCTCCGAGGAGGCCGCGTACATCACCGGAGCCGTCATCCCCGTTGACGGCGGATTGGGCATGGGGCACTGAACCATGAGTGGACTTCTTGTCGGTAAGCGCATCCTGGTCACCGGGGTGCTCACCGAGTCGTCGATCGCCTTCCATGTCGCCAAGCTGGCCCAGGAGGAGGGCGCCGAGGTCGTCCTGACCGGCTTCGGACGCCTCTCCCTGGTGGAGCGGATCGCCAAGCGGCTGCCCAAGCCGGCTCCGGTCATCGAACTGGACGTGCAGAACAAGGACCAGCTGGCCTCGCTCGCCGGCTCGGTGGGGGAGCACCTCGACGGCCTGGACGGCGTGGTGCACTCCATCGGCTTCGCGCCGCAGGACGCGCTGGGCGGCAACTTCCTCCACACCGAGTGGGAGTCGGTGGCCACGGCCGTCGAGGTCTCCGCCTACTCGCTGAAGTCGCTGACCATGGCGCTGCTCCCGCTGCTGGAGCGGCGCGGTGGTTCGGTCGTGGGCATGGACTTCGACGCCCAGGTGGCGTGGCCCAAGTACGACTGGATGGGCGTGTCCAAGGCGGCCCTGGAGGCCACTTCCCGCTACCTGGCCCGTGACCTGGGGCACAAGAACATCCGGGTCAACCTGGTGTCGGCGGGTCCGATCAAGTCGATGGCGGCCAAGTCCATCCCCGGCTTCGAGGAGCTGGCGGACGTGTGGAACACCCGGGCGCCGATCGGCTGGAACCTGGAGGACCCGGAGCCGGCGGCCCGCGGCGTCGTGGCGCTGCTGTCGGACTGGTTCCCGAAGACCACCGGTGAGATCGTGCACGTCGACGGCGGCGTGCACATGATGGG
>NZ_JBHWJL010000183.1:0-10248 GCF_042731495.1 Streptomyces sp. NPDC059853 | reverse complement strand
TTCCGGCCCCGGCCGTCTGTCGGTCTGCCTCAGAGGAAGGAGTTGATCTGGATCGTCTCGTCCCGCCCAGGGCCCACGCCGATCGCGGAGACCGGGGCGCCGGAGAACTCCTCCAGGGCCTGGACGTACCGCTGCGCGTTGACCGGCAGGTCCTTGACGGCGCGCGCCTTGGTGATGTCCTCGCTCCAGCCCGGCAGGTACTCGTAGATGGGCTTGGCGTGGTGGAAGTCGCTCTGGTTGTAGGGCAGTTCCTCCACCCGGCGGCCGTCGATCTCGTACGCCACGCACACCGGGATGCGCTCCCAGCCGGTGAGCACGTCCAGCTTGGTGAGGAAGAAGTCGGTGAGCCCGTTGACCCGGGTCGCGTAGCGGGCGATCACCGCGTCGAACCAGCCGCAGCGCCGGTCGCGCCCGGTGGTGACGCCGAACTCGCCGCCGATGCGGCGCAGCGCCTCGCCGTCCTCGTCCTCCAGTTCGGTCGGGAAGGGCCCGGCGCCCACCCGCGTCGTGTAGGCCTTGAGGATCCCGATCACGCGGCTGATCTTGGTCGGGCCGATGCCCGCGCCCGTGCAGGCGCCGCCCGCCGTCGGGTTGGAGGAGGTGACGAAGGGGTACGTGCCGTGGTCGACGTCCAGCAGCGTGCCCTGGCCGCCCTCCAGCAGCACCACCTTGTCCTCGTCGATCGCCTGGTTGAGGACGAGCGTGGTGTCGGCGACGTACGGGCGCAACCGCTCGGCGTAGCCCAGCAGTTCACCGGTGATCTCGTCGATGCCGATGGAGCGGCGGTTGTACAGCTTGGCGAGCAGCTGGTTCTTCTGGTCGAGGGCCGCCTCGACCTTCTGCCGCAGGATCGATGCGTCGAACAGGTCCTGAACCCGGATACCCTGCCGGTTGATCTTGTCGGCGTAGGTCGGGCCGATGCCACGACCGGTGGTGCCGATCTTGCGCTTGCCCAGGAAGCGTTCGGAGACCTTGTCGAGAGTCTCGTGGTAGGGGGTGATGAGATGGGCGTTGCCGCTGACGAGCAGCCGGGAGGTGTCGACCCCGCGCGCGTTCAGCCCGTCCAGCTCGGAGAAGAGGACCTTGGGGTCGATGACGACACCGTTGCCGATGACCGGGGTGCAGCCGGGGGACAGAATGCCGGAGGGCAGCAGGTGCAGCGCGTACTTCTGGTCGCCGACGACGACCGTGTGGCCGGCGTTGTTGCCGCCCTGGTAACGCACCACGTAGTCAACCGAACCGCCGAGCAGATCGGTGGCCTTGCCCTTGCCTTCATCACCCCACTGAGCGCCGAGCAGCACAAGTGCGGGCACAGGCGTACACCCCTTCCGAGCGGGGCATGGGAATGTCAGCTGCCCCGGATCGACGAAACCCCTGGCGCAATCGCGACAGGGGCTCTTGCACAGAGAGCTTACGGGACATGGGGGCGGGAGGCGAACAGGTGCTCATCGTCATCGATCCGGCGGCCCGGCGCGTGGACGGGGAATCGGTAAGGATCGCGCGCGATGTGCTGTGCGCGGGTGCGGGCGCGGGACAGGTCAAGGTGCGCGTGCTGGAGGGCCCGCAGGCGATGCCGGGGGCGCTGGCGCGGCGCGGCAGCCACCGGGTGGTGATCGTGGGCGACGACCGGGCGCTGGTCCGGGCGGTCCGGGCGCTGCACCGCTCGGGCGAGCTGGCGGCGGCGCCGCTGGCGATGGTGCCGGTGGGCGCGGCCCCGGCGCTCGCGCTGGCGCGCGGCCTCGGGCTGCCCACGGACGCGGTGGCGGCCTCGCGGGCGGTGCTGGGCGGCGCGGACCGGCCTCTGGATCTGCTGGCCGACGACGCGGGGGACGTGGTGCTTGGCGTGCTCGGCATTCCGGCGCCCAGGGGCTGGTGGCAGCGTCGGCTGACCTCTCGCGACCGCCGATTGCGGGTGGAGGCAGATGGCCGCGTGCTGACCAATGTGGACCGCCCGATCTCAACGGTGTCGATCAAGGCATGGTCAGGTTTGGCGGAGGTCGTGGTGCAACACCACTCCGAGCAAGCGACGAGAGTACGCGCCACCTCGGTGACGATCAGCGGCCCCGGTTTCCACTATTTCGCCGACTCCCAGGAGTACGGACCCACCTATTCCCGCACCTGGACCGTTAATCCAATGGCGCTTAATCTGCGCGTCCCAGAGTAGCCATGCGCAAATTCTGAAACTTCCCCACACGGCACCTCTCGGAGCAATCCGGAAATAATCGCATCAGAGCAGGATACTCGTCCTTTTCACGTGGCACCTGCGGCTATCATTGAATAATCAACGGACGCACCTTCGCGGATCCTACTGATTTCCGACAGAATCACAGCAACGCGGGAAGGATAGGGCCACGGCATCCAGCCGGACAAAGCACGGCAAATTCAGCTCCAGCGCTTTTCAGGCAAGGTCATTCCTTTCATCCCACGAATACTGATCTGCCATGATTTCAGCTTTCGCAACCCGCGAGCCCTACCAGCCCCGAATTAAGGGCAGGGAATTTACAGGCGTGATAATTTTTTCCTAGTCAATAAAATATACCCATTTCACTCATAAAGGTACCCATAGTTACACATCTAGTGATTTGCCATGCCCCTTGAAATCTTTGTCAGACTTGGATAATGTCTCACACCGCCAGTTCGCCAACGATCGTGGGGCTCAAATGAAAAAGCGCATTTCGAACCTTGTCAGCACATCAATAGTTGCGTCAATAATAGCCCTTTCCTTTCTGGCCCCAGCGCAGGCTCACGCGACAGCATCTGAATGCGTAGCTTATCTGACACTTCGCGGATATACCCCCTATGACGGACGCTTCGAGATATGCCGAAAGGTCGGAGCAAGCGAGGGGACTATTAAAGATATTGATCTTTGCGAGGCAGCACTGAAGAGGGCCGGCGTAATCAGGAGTGGGGTAGCCAGAACGGCATGCACCCTGGGAGCAGCTAATTAGCACGCCCCTCGAAATTCTCCTCTAGCCCTCAAGCACTTGTGACGGCCCGCCAGTTCTTCGGCGGGCCGTTTCGGCTATTCGGGTAAGCGGAGATCAGGCTGATGGCCAATCGATCGCGCCAAATGGCACTGGAAGCAGTCGCGAGACACCGCCGCGTTGAGTCGATCCCAGCGGTACCGCGGCAGCCATCTCCAGCCTCGTTGCAGTTCGGCAATCGCCACCTGCACATATTGCCCGAACTGAAGCCAGGGTCGTTCATCCGGGACTTGAGTGCCACGCAGAAAAGACCCGAGCAGCGCCTCCGGCCCGGCACAATCTCCGGAATTACTGCTGAAAACGACGATATAAATGCGGCAGCCACTCTCGGCCCACCTCACAATTAGCTTAAGGCGAACTACCTCAAAGCCCCCATCCTGAACATCATTAGGTTCGCCGCGATTAGCGGCCACCAGATCCGACAATATCAGATCCGCCTTATTGTGTGGCCGTTAGATGGGATCCTCGTTCGTGACGGCAGTATACGAATTCCTCTCTACCCTGGAAGCATGGCGCGTGGCTTGACCCGCGTGCCAGCGGTCCAGCAGGGCGTCCAGTTCCTTCATCAGGTAGTCCATGAAGGCGGCGGACTCGTTGAGGCGTTCGGCCGCCCGGCTGTCCGCGCCGACCACCCCGGCGCCGGCCCGCATGGTCGTCGCCCAGCGCTGCACCACCGAGTCGCGCTTGACCAGGGCGGTGTACCAGATGTCGTGGTGGAGGCGGTAGCGCTCGCGGCGGGAGCCGGGTTCGCGTTCGCGGCTGACCATGTGGACGTTCGCGAGGTAGCGCACGCCGCCAGAGACGGCGGCGGGGCTGATCCGGAGCCGGCGGGCCAGTTCGGCGGAGCTGAGCACGCCGTCTTCCGACGCCATGAGGCAGGCGAAGATCCGGGCCGGCATCCGGGGCATGCCGGCTTCGATGAGATCGGCGGCGAACCGTTCCACGAAGGCGGCCACGGCCTCCTCGTCACGCGACTGCTGATCGTTCACCCGCTCATCCTCCCATCCGATCAACGGAAGCCTGCTTGACGCTTTCTTAACTTCACACATTACTGAAATGTCGGTAACTTCACAGGCATGACCACGGAAGCCCCCACCGACGCCACCCCACCCCCCGCGGCCGGCCACGCCATCGCCGCCGCCGGGCTCGTCAAAACCTTCGGCACCACCCGCGCCCTCGACGGTCTCGATCTCACCGTCCGCACCGGCGAGGTGCACGGCTTCCTCGGCCCCAACGGCGCCGGCAAATCCACCACCATCCGCGTCCTGCTCGGCCTGCTGCGCGCCGACTCCGGCACCGCCACCCTCCTGGGCGGCGACCCCTGGGCGGACGCGGTGTCCCTGCACCGGCGGCTGGCGTACGTACCCGGCGACGTCGAACTGTGGCCCACCCTCACCGGCGGCGAGGCCATCGACCTGCTCGGCCGGCTGCGCGGCGGCCTCGACCCCCGCCGCCGCGCCGACCTCATCGAACGCTTCGACCTTGACCCGACGAAGAAGGGCCGCACCTACTCCAAGGGCAACCGGCAGAAGGTCGCCATCGTCGCCGCCCTCGCCTCCGACGCCGAACTGCTGCTGCTCGACGAACCCACCGCCGGGCTCGACCCGCTCATGGAGGTCGTCTTCCAGGACGTCATCCTCCGGGCCAAGGCCGACGGGAAGACCGTCCTGCTCTCCAGCCACATCCTGGCCCAGGTCGAGAAACTGTGTGACCGGGTGAGCATCATCCGGCGCGGCAGGATCGTCCAGAGCGGCACGCTGGACGAGATGCGGCACCTCACCCGCACCACCATCGAGGCCGTCACCGACCGCCCGGCCGCCGCGCTCGCCGCCCTCGACGGGGTGCACGACCTCACCGGCGGCGACACGGCCGGACAGGTGCGGTTCACGGTGGACGGCGCCCGGCTCGACGCCGTCGTGCGCGAACTGTCCGGCTACGGCGTCCGCTCCCTCGTCAGCCATCCGCCGACCCTGGAGGAGCTGATGCTGCGGCACTACGGCGACGAACTGGCGGCCCACCGATGACCGCCGCCACGGCCGCCGCCCCCGGCACCGCGCCCCCGCCCCGTACCACCGCGTCCGGGCCGGCCGGCCCGTTCACCGGCACCGGGGTCCTGCTCCGCTTCGCGCTGCGCCGCGACCGGGTGCGGCTGCCGGTGTGGATCGCCGCCCTCGCCCTCGGCACCGCCTCCTCGCTGGCGAGCTTCGAGAGCACCTACGCGGACGCCGCCGACCGGCGCTCCATCGGCGAGACCCTCAACAGCCCGGCCGGCCTGGCGATGACCGGACCCGCCCGCTATCTGGAGGGCGACTACGGGTTCGGGGCGATGCTCGGCCACCAGGTGCTCGGGTTCGTCCTCGTGCTCGTCGCGCTGATGAGCGTCCTGACCGTCGTCCGGCACACCCGGGCCGAGGAGGAGAGCGGGCGCGCCGAACTGCTGCGGGCCGGGGTCCTCGGCCGGCACGCCCAGCTGGCGGCGGCCCTCGCGCTCGCCGTCCTCGCCAACCTCGCCCTGGGGGCGCTGGTGGCCGCCACCGTGGCGGGCCAGGGCGGCGGGGCGGTGCTGTACGGGGCGGTGCACACGGCCACCGGAACGGTGTTCGCGGCGCTCGCGGCCGTCGCCGTCCAGATCACCCCGTACGCGCGCGGCGCCGCCGGGCTCGGGCTCGCCGCCATCGGCACCGCGTACGCGCTGCGCGCCGTCGGCGACGTGGGCGGCGGCACGCTCTCCTGGCTCTCGCCGATCGGCTGGGCGCAGCGCACCTATGTGTTCGCCGCCGACCGCTGGTGGCCGCTGCTGCTGTCGGCGGCGCTGGCGGCGGCCGCCGGGTGGGCGGCGTTCGCGCTGTCGGTGCGGCGGGACGTGGGCGCCGGGCTGCGCGCCCAGCGGCCGGGCCGCCCGGGCGGCTCGGCGGCGCTCGGCCGGCCGCTGGGCTTCGCGCTGCGGCTGCACCGGGGCGTCCTGGTGGCGTTCGCGGGCGGGCTCGCGCTGCTCGGGGCGATGTACGGCTCCATCCTGGGGGACGCCGAGCGGATGATCGAGGACATCGAGGCGCTGCGCGAACAGGTGGAACAGGCCGGGGGCGCCGACGTGGCCGAGTCCTTCGTCTCGGTCGTGCTGATCGTCCCGGCCATCGTGGCGGCGGTGTACGTGGTGATGGCCGCGCTGCGCCCGCACGCGGAGGAGACCGCGGGCCGGGCCGAACCGCTGCTGTCCACCGGCCTGTCCCGTACCCGCTGGGCCGGCTCCCATCTGGCGGTGGCGCTGGCGGGCGGCACGGCGGTGCTGCTGGCCGGCGGGCTGGTGCTCGGGCTCACCGGCGCACTGTCCACCTCGGACGGCGCCCTGCTGTGGAAAGTGCCGGGCGCGGCGCTGGCGTACGCCCCCGCGCTATGGGTCACGGCGGGCGTCGCGGCCGTGCTGTACGGCTGGCTGCCGCGCGCCTGCGCGGCGGCCTGGATCGTCCCGGCGTACGCGTTCGTATGCGGCTACCTGGGCGAACTGCTCGGCTTCCCCGGCGTCCTGAACGACCTCTCCCCCTTCGGCCATGTCCCGCGACTGCCGGCCACGGCCCCGGACGGCGGCGGGTGGCTGGCGCTGGGGTTGCTGACGGCGCTGGCCGGCGCCCTGCTGTGGCTGGGCCTGGCCGGCTTCCGCCGGCGGGACCTGGAGACCACGTAGCGCGCGCCACAGGAGCACACTGGAAACAGGGGAGGAAGCGTTCCCGCTCCTCCCCGCCGGCGCCCGGCCGTCCTTTCCCCCGAGGGGCGGCCGGGCCCCTGTGTACGCCGCTGCGGTGCTCCCGTACCCCGGTACGGAGCAATGCGGCACCCGCAGGGACGCACTCCGGGTGCGGAAGCCATGACCCCCTGTTCGCATAGGTGACATCCCGTCACGCCACCGCGCGTGCCGTTCACCGACGACCCGGAGGTCATCGCTCCATGAAGGCTTTGTCACCGCGAAGGACATCCAGGACCGGCCGCCGCCTGGTCACGGGCGTCGCCGCGACCCTGCTGACCCTTGGCCTGGCCACCACGCCCGCCGTCGCCGGAGGCGACAACAAGGGCAGCCAGACGACCAACCCACCGCTGTCCATCAGCCCGAGCGCGGGCGGCGCCGGCACCTCGGTCACCGTCCGCTCCACCTGCCAGCCCGGCGGCCCCGCCACCTCGGAGGCGTTCCAGGCCGATATCAACCTGTCCACCAAGGAGTCGGACGGTCGCTGGGTCGGTACCGGCAAGATCAGGACCAGCGGGCTGACCATCGGCAAGAGCTACCCGGTCACCCTGGTGTGCGCCGACGGCGTCACCCTGACGACCAACTTCACCTTCACCTCGGCGACGCCCTCCGGTGGCGCCGGGGCCGGATTCGGCGGCACCGCGGGTGAGGGCGGCGGGGCGCAGGCCACGGCGCTGGCGGTCGGCGGCGGGCTGGCCGTCGCCGGTGCGGTGGGCTACGTGTTCCTCGCCCGGCGCCGCCGTTCGGCCGGTAACCACTCCTACTGAGGGGCGCGAGCGTGACTGAGATCCTGCGCGGCATCCTGGGCGGCCCGGCCGCCCTCGTCCGCCGGGCGGGCGAGCGCTACCGCTGCGCCCGCTCCCGTCCGGGTACCCCGAGCGGACGGCGCCGTCCGGCACCGCGCGGACGGGGTCTCAGGCACGCCGCCGCCCAGCGTCCCGCCTCCAGCCTCACCCGGTTCCAACGGCTCGCGCGCCGCAGCCGCCGCTACGAAGTGGCGGCTGCGGTGGCGGCGGTGACGGTGGGGGTGACGGCGGGCATCTGGCCACCGGAGCCGGTGATCGAGTTCGGCAAGCAGCGGCCGGCGACGGCCGAGGCCGAGGCGAACCCGACGATCGGCCCGTCCTACACCGGCGCGGAGGGGCACGGGGCGCCGTTGCCCCGCTCCCGGCCGACCCGGGTACGGGTGCCGTCCCTGGGCACGGACGTCGAGGTGTTCGGTGCCCAGCTCGACCCGGACGGCGGACCGCCCACCCCGTCCGAGGAGGACGCGATGCGCGCCGCCTGGTACTCGGGGGGCGTCTCCCCCGGCGAACGCGGCGCGGCCCTGCTGGTCGGCCATCTGGACACCTACGTCGGCCCGGCCGCCTTCGCGGGGCTGGCGAACCTCCAGCCCGGTGAGACGGTGGAGGTCGACCGGGAGGACGGCTCGATGGCGACCTTCATCGTGGACGCGGTGGAGATGTACGCCAAGGACAACTTCCCCAGCGACGTCGTCTACGGCTCCGACGACACCCCCCAGCTGCGCCTGATCACCTGCGGCGGCGCCTGGTCGGCCGCGACGGGCTACGACTCCAACATCGTCGCCTACGCGCACCTGGCGTGACCGGGCCCCACCGGTGGGAACGCTTCCCCCATGACAGCAGCGGAGATAGCGCCGGACATCCTGGCCTACTACGACGAACGCACCGACGAGGACACCCGGCTGAGCCGGACCGCCGACGGCGCGCTGGAACTGGTCCGCACCCAGGAGATCCTGCGCCGCCATCTGCCTCCTCCCCCGGCGACCGTCCTCGACGTGGGCGGCGGCACCGGGGTGCACGCGCGCTGGCTGGCGGCCGAGGGGTACGCCGTCCATGTGGTGGATCCGGTGCCCCGCCATGTGGCGCGGGCGGCCCGGGTACCGGGGTGCACGGCCGAGCGGGGCGACGCGCGGGCGCTGGCGGCGGGCGACGCCACGTACGACGTGGTGCTGCTGCTGGGGCCGCTCTACCACCTGGTGGAGCGGGCGGACCGGCTTGCCGCCGTCCGGGAGGCGCGCCGGGTGGTGCGGCCGGGCGGTGTGGTGGCGGTGGCGGGGATCAACCGGTACGCGCCGGTCTTCGATCACACCGCCACGACCGCCCTCGGGGACCGGGCCGAGGTGCGTCAGTCCGTCGCGGACACCGTGCGGACCGGCCGGCACGGCGGCGACGGCCGCAAGGGGTTCACCGTCGCGTACCTCCACACGGCGGCCGGGCTGGCCGGCGAACTGGCCGCAGCGGGGCTGCCGGGGGCCACCGTGTACGGCGTGGAGGGGCCGGCGTGGGGGATGCTGCGGGCCGTCGAGGTGCACACGGGTTCGCCGGTGACCGACTCGCCGCTGTTCACCGCCGCCCTGGAGGCGGCCCGGTTCGCCGACGGGTACCCGGAGCTGCTGGCGGCCTCCTCGCATCTTCTCGCCGTCGCCGGCGGCCGGGCCCAGGAGGGGTGACATGGACATCGAGGACTTCGGGGGCGGGCCGAGCGCCGCGGCGGAAGTGCTGGTGGTGACCACGAACGACGTGCCGGGACGGCGGGTCGCGCGGGTCGTCGGGGAGGTGTTCGGGCTGACCGTCCGCTCCCGCAACCTCGGCAGCCAGATCGGCTCCGGCATCAAGTCGATGTTCGGCGGCGAACTGCGCGGGCTGTCCAAGACGCTGGCCGAGACCCGCGCCCAGGCCGTGGAGCGGCTGATCGACCAGGCCAGGGCGCGCGGCGCCAACGCGGTGCTGGCCATGCGGTACGAGGTGAGCACGGCGGACTTCGGCACCGAGGTCTGCGCGTACGGGACGGCGGTCGTGCTGGTGGACGCCGATTCCTAGACTCGGGGCATGAGTTACGGACTGAACCTGTTTCTCGTCGATCCCGCGCTGGTGCGCGGGATCGTCGGCAGCGGGGACGAGAAGCAGCGGCGGATGATGGGCGGCCGGTTCAAGCGGGAACTCGCCCAGGACGACGCGTGGTTCGCCGACCGGATAGCCGAGGGCGCGCCCCCGGCGTACGAGGCGCTGCGCGCGGTGATCGACGGCGGCCCGTTCGAGGAGGAGCACGCCTTCCAGTACGCGTACGCCTACCAGCGGATCTGCGAGTTCCATGGTCGGCGGCTGGACAACAGCAGCTTCTCGCCGTTCCGTTACGGCTGGCTGGGCCGGGTGGACGAGGCCCTGGCGGAGCTGGGCGTCACGGCGGTGGAGGTCACCTCCTTCACGTACCGCGACTTCCCCGCGCCGCTGCCCCGTCCCGAGGAGTTGCCGGGCCACGGCGTGTGGAGCACGGCGGACTGCGCCCGCGCGCTGAAGGAGTGGGAGGCGGCCACCCCGGACCTGCGCGCGGCGCTGGACCCGGAGGTCCGGGAGGCGGTCGAGTCGATCGCGGGCTGGCTCCGCCGTGCGGCGGCGAAGCCGGGCGCGGGGGTCCTGGGGTTCTTCTCCTGAACCGGGCGCCTCGTGGCACGACGGCGGTCGTGCCGGCCGGCACCGGCGACCGGCCGGTCCGGCCTGATAC
>NZ_JBHWJL010000182.1:0-10341 GCF_042731495.1 Streptomyces sp. NPDC059853 | reverse complement strand
CGGCGTCCCCCCGCACCCGGTCCGGTACGTGGGTGTAGGCGACCGCCGACTCGGTCCCGGCGGGGGAACGGGCCGGGTCGGCGGTCGTCATCTGACCCAGCAGCAGGAACGGCCGGTCGGGCACCTGGCCCATGGAGAGCTGGGCGGAGAAGCGGGTGAGGCCGTCCACGCCCTCGGCCACGTGCACCGTTCCGGCGCCGGACGCCTCCGGCGCCTCCCAGGGGATCGGCCCGCTGAGCGCCCAGTCCACCTTGAACGTCGCGTAGTCCCACTGGAAGCGCCGCAGATCGTCCAGCACCCGGGCGGGAAGATGCTCGGCGCCCACCAGGTCCCGGTACAGCAGCGGGGCGGACACATCGGCCAGCACGGCGCGCCGCGCCGCGATCGCCGTGCCGTCCGCCGTCCGCACCCCGGCGGCCCGGCCGCCCCGCACCACGACCTCGGTGACCCGCTCCCCGCAGCGCACCGTCCCGCCGCGCCGGAGCAGCCTGCGCACCAGCGCCGCCGTCAGTTCGCCCGAGCCGCCCACCGGGACGGGGAAGCCGTAGGTCTGGCCGAGCATCGACATCAGCCAGCCGAATCCGCCGCTGCCGGTGGCCTCCGGCGGCAGGTCGGCGTGCAGGGCGTTGCCCGCCAGCAGCAGCCGTCCGCCCTCTCCGGTGAACTCCTCCTCGCCGAACCGGCGGACCGGCAGCAGCAGGCGCCGCGCCACCCGCAGTCCGCCCGCCGCGCGCAGCCGCAGCGCCAGCCGGGTCGCGGCGCGCACCGGCGGGAACGGGGTGAAGAGGGCGGCCAGCACCTCGTCGCGGATCCCGTCCCACAGGGCGTGCAGTTCCCGCCAGGCCTGCCCGTCGCCCGGGGCGAACGTGTCGAGTCCGGTGGCGGTCGCCTCCGGGTCGCGGTCGAGGACCGCGCAGCGGCCGTCCGCCAGCGGGTGGGCGAGGACCCGCGGCGCATGGCTCCAGCGCAGCCCCTCCCGGTCGAGCCGCAGCGCCCGCAGGACGGGAGAGGCCGCCGCCAGCGGGTAGAAGGCGCTGAAGCGGTCGCTGACGAAGTCGGGGTGGACCGCGCGGTCGCTGCGGACCGCGCCGCCCGGCTCGGGCTGTTCCTCCAGGACGGTCACCGTCCAGCCGGCGTCCGCCAGGAGGTTGGCCGCGACCAGCCCGTTCGGCCCCGCGCCGATCACGACGGCGTCGGTCACCCGCCGTGCCCCGCACTCCGCGCGTCCTGCGGCGCGGTGGGTTCCGTCTCTTCCACCAGGTGGGCCAGCCGGTTGAGCATGCCGCGGTGCCGCAGTTGCTGGAGCGCGTCCAGGACGGCGTTGTGGAGCGTGCCGCCCAGTCCGCGCAGCGGGTGCTCGTCCATGATCACCAGGGTTTCCTCGCCCCAGGGCCGGATGTCGAGGGCGATCCGGGCGGTGCCCAGCGGGCCGCTGTCGGCCTCCAGTTCCAGCGCGCGGGGCGGCTCGCAGCGCCGGACCGTGGTCCGTCCGTGCAGGTCCTTGCCGCCCAGCCGCACCGTGTAGGAGAGCGCGGCGCCGACCTCGGGCCACTCGCCCTCCGCCGGTGCCGACTCGCGGGTGCCGACCACCCAGGCGGCGTAGCGGACCGGGTCGCTCAGGATGTCCCACACCGCCGCGGGCGGGCGGGCGATCAGTCGGTGCCGTACGGCCATGTGCGGGTCCCATCGCCTCATCGGGCGGGACGGGTCCCCCGCCGGCGCCCGCCTCCCGGATATGCGTCTGATGTGCTGCTTGTATGGATAGAAACACTTTTCGGCTACTCCGGCAGCCCGGGCGCCGCCCGGCGCCGCCCGGCCCCGGTACCGGCTCCTGCGGGAAGGCACACGCATGCGGACGCGGAACAACGTCGTCGTGATCACCGGGGCGAGCAGCGGGGTGGGGCGGGCCTGCGCGCGCCGGTTCGCCGCCCGGGGCTGGTCGGTCGTCCTCGCCGGCCGGCGCGCCGCCGAACTGGAGGAGGTGGCCCGCCGCTGCCGCCGGCACCGCCGGGCCCGGGCGCTGGCGGTCCCCACCGACGTCACCGACCCCGCCGCCGTGGACGAACTGGCCCGCCGGGCACTGGCCGAGTACGGGCGGATCGATCTGTGGGTGAACAGCGCCGCCGTCGCCGTGTTCGGGCCGCTGGAGTCGGTCCCGCCGGACGTCGTCCGGCGGGTGCTGGACACCGGCGTGCTGGGGTCCGTGTACGGCGCGCGGGCGGCACTCGCGGCGATGCGCGTCCAGGGCAGCGGCACCCTCGTCAACATCTCCTCGGCCGTCGGGGCGGCCCCGGTCCCGTACAACAGCGCCTATGTGATGGCCAAGAGCGCCGTCCGGGCCCTCGGCGGCAGCCTGCGGCAGGAACTGCGGCTGAGCGGGCACCGGGACATCCACGTGTGCACCGTGCTGCCCGCCACCCTGGACACCCCCTTCTTCGGGAACGCCGCCAACTACTCCGGCCGGGCGGTGCGTCCGCTCTCCCCCGTCTACACCCCCGAGCGCGCCGCCCGCCGGATCGTCCGCCTGGCGCGCACGCCCCGGCGCGAGGTGTACGTCGGCCCCGCCGCCGGGGCCCTCACCATGCTCTCCGCCGTCCTGCCCGCCACCACCGAGCGCTTCCTCGCCCGCCAGATGGACCGCCACCACCTCTCCCGGACGGTCGCGGCCCCCGACACCCGGGGCAATGTCTTCGACCCGCCGGAGGGCGCCGCCCGGCACGGGGGCTGGCACGGGCGCCGCCGGACCGCGCTGCGGCGCCTGGCCACCGCCACCCTCCTCACCGCCCTGGCGCTGACGGCCGCCCAGGCCCTGCGCACCCCGGGCGCCCCCGCGCACCGGCCGGCCCCGGCCGCCCGCCGCAGGTGCGGGGCCCGGCGCCGCCGCGGCCCGTGGTCAGCCGGCTGAGCAGAGCCGCTCCTCCAGTGCCCGGGGCAGCGGATAGACACGCTCCCCGGGCAGCAGCCGCCGCGCCTGGGCGGCCCGCCCCGCACGCAGCAGTGCGGCGGCCTTGCGGACCTGCGGGGTGAGGTCGGTCAGGCTCACCGTCCAGTCGTCCGTGTAGGCCCGCAGCAGAGCACGGCCCACCCCGACCTGGATGCTGTAGTGGTTGAGCGCGGCCCCGCGCGGCGAGCGTTCCGGATCCCACTGCACATGCACGGCCGCCCGGGCGACCTCCGCCGGGTCGGCGGTGGTGAGCACGGCCCGGGACAGCGCCTCCTCCCAGCCCTCGCGCGTCATCCGCACCGCCAGGATCCGTTCCTGGCCGGGCTTGCGGCCCCAGTTGCTGCGGTGCATCAGCCACCGGAAGGACGGCTTGATCCAGGTCATGCGGTGGAACGAGAACGGCGGCACGAAGCGGCCCGCCCGCAGCGCCGCGTCCGCGATGGCCGGCGGGTACGCCTGGTAGACCACGATCGTCGCGGCGTCATGATCGGCGCGGATCTGGTAACGGGGTGCCATGCGCGCCACCCTGCCACCCGCCGCGGCGGCGCCACGAACGGTTTTCCGGCCCCCGGCCGACGGCGCCTGCCCAGGCCCCGTCCCTGGGCCCGTCCCTGGTCCCGGTGGTGGTCAGTCCCGGTAGTGGTCCTCGTACACCCGGGTCATGGCCCCGATCGGGTCGCGCACCACGTGCGCGGCCGAGTAGAAGGCGTTGCCGCCGACCGTCGGGTAGTCCTGGCACAGCGTCAGATGCCGGGACAGCTCGGCCGGGTCCTGCCAGGCGTCCGGCTGGGCGGTGTCGCCCGCCTTGTACAGCGCCTCGCCGATGTACAGCTCCACCCCGGTGCCCTCGGCGACCTCCGCCCACCAGCGCACCAGCGTCGCGTAGTCGGCCGCCTCGTAGCCGATGTTCCAGTAGAGCTGCGGCAGCACGTAGTCCAGCCAGCCCTCCTTGACCCAGGTGCGGACGTCCGCGTACAGGTCGTCGTACGTCTGCACGCCGCCGCGGGTGTCCGACCCCAGCGGGTCGGTGGACTTGTTCCGCCACACCCCGAACGGGCTGACGCCGAACGGCAGTCCCGGCTTGAGCTCCGCCACCCGCTCGCGCATCTCGCGCACCAGCAGGTCGATGTTGTGCCGCCGCCAGTCGCCGAGGTCGTCGAAGTCCCCGCCGTGCTCGGCGAACGCGTCGGCGTCGTCGAAGGTCTCCCCCGCCACCGGGTAGGGGTAGAAGTAGTCGTCCCAGTGCACCCCGTCGACGGCGTAGTGCTCGACCGCGTGGCACATCGCGTCCTGCACGAAGGCGCGCACCTCGGGCAGCCCGGGGTTGTAGTACAGCCGCCCGCCGTACGTCACCACCCACTCGGGGTGGGTGCGCGCCGGGTGGTCGGCGGCCAGCGCGGTGGGGTCGTCGTGCATGGCCACCCGGTACGGGTTGAACCAGGCGTGCAGAGCGAGGCCGCGCGCGTGTGCCTCGGTGACCGCGAACTCCAGCGGGTCCCAGCCCGGGTCCTCGCCCTGGGTGCCGGTCAGCCAGTGCGACCACGGCTCGTGCGGCGAGGGCCACAGGGCGTCGGCGGTGGGGCGCACCTGGAAGAAGACCGTGTTCAGCTTCCGTTCGGCCGCCGCGTCCAGCAGGTCCGTCAGCTGCCGCTGGGCGTCGGCGGCCGACTGCCCCTGCCGGGCCGGCCAGTCGATGTTGGCCACCGTCGCGATCCACATGCCGCGCAGCCCGCCGGCCGCGCCGCCGGACCCGGCCGCGCCGGACGCCCCGCGCTCGCGCCACCGGCCGCGCGGGCCGCCGCTCGCCGATGCCTGGGAGAACGTCAGCACCGAGGCCAGTACCCCGACCGTGGCGGTGCCGAAAAACCTGCGGCTGACTCGTCCCACTGCGCTCCCCCAGGAGTGTGTCGTGCGTGCTCGGCCGGCCGGGGTCCGCGGACACCGGCCCCTCCAGCTTCGTCCACTATCTTTGCCGCCATCCGTCCGTGACACACCCTTATGCGAACAACATTCGACAGTTAACATCAGCGTCACGCACTTCTGGGAGCGCTCCCATCGCTTGATCACGTCCCTGTACTCCCCTCACCGCCCTCCCGGCGGTCTCCACAGGACAGGAGCGCCCACGTGCGCAGATGGAAACCCGTGACCGCGATCACGGCCGGTCTGGCCCTGGCCGCAGGACTGCTCACCACCGCCGCCCCCGCCGCCACGGCCGACGACACCGGCGCCCGGGCGTACACCTGGAAGAACGTGCGGATCGGCGGCGGCGGCTTCGTTCCCGGCTTCGTCTTCAACCGCACCGAGCCGGACCTGCTCTACGCCCGCACCGACATCGGCGGCGCCTACCGCTGGGACGAGCCCGCACAGGAGTGGGTGCCGCTGCTCGACTCCATCGGCTGGGACGACTGGGGCTCTACGGGCGTGGCCTCGATCGCCAGCGACCCCGTCGACCCCGACCGGGTGTACGCCGCCGTGGGCACGTACACCAACGACTGGGACCCGCGGAACGGCGCCGTCCTGCGCTCCGCGGACCGGGGGGACACCTGGCAGCGCACCGAACTCCCCTTCAAGCTCGGCGGCAACATGCCGGGCCGGGGCATGGGCGAACGTCTCGTCGTCGACCCGAACGACAACGACGTCCTCTACCTCGGCGCCCCCAGCGGCGAGGGCCTGTGGCGCAGCACCGACGCCGGTGTCACCTGGTCGGAGGTCACCTCCTTCCCCAACCCCGGTGACTACGTGCTCAACCCGGACGACCCATCGGGCTACGAGAGCGACATCATCGGCGTCGTGTGGGTGACCTTCGACCCCTCCACCGGCTCCCCCGGCTCCCCCACCCAGACGCTGTACGCGGGCGTCGCCGACCTGGAGGAGAGCGTCTACCGCTCCACCGACGGCGGCGCGACCTGGGCCCCGGTGCCCGGCCGGCCCACCGGTTATCTGCCGCACAAGGGCGTGCTGGACGAGCAGACCGGTGAGCTGTACATCGCCACCGCCGACAACCCCGGCCCGTACGCCGGGACGGACGGCGAGGTGTGGCGGCTGGACACCGCCACCGGTGAGTGGACGGACGTGTCCCCGGTGCCGGCCGGCGGCGACCGCTGGTTCGGGTTCAGCGGTCTGACGGTGGACCGCCAGAACCCGGGCACCGTGATGGTCACCGGCTACAGCTCCTGGTGGCCGGACACCCAGATCTTCCGGTCCACCGACAGCGGTGACTCCTGGACGGCGGCCTGGTCCTGGGGCAACTACCCGGAGCGCACCAAGCGGTACACGATGGATGTGTCCTCGGTGCCGTGGCTGACCTTCGGGGAGAACCCGCAGCCCCCGGAGGAGACCCCGAAGCTGGGCTGGATGACCGAGGGCATGGAGATCGACCCGTTCGACCCGGACCGGCTGCTGTACGGCACCGGCGCCACCGTGTACGGCACCACCCAGCTCACCCGCTGGGACCGGGACCAGACCTTCACCGTCCGCCCGTTCGTCAAGGGCATCGAGGAGACGGCGGTCAACGACCTGATCTCCCCGCCCTCCGGGGCGCCGCTGCTGAGCGGGCTCGGCGACATCGGCGGCTTCCGGCACACCGATCTCACCCAGGTGCCGTCGATGATGTTCCGGCAGCCGAGCTTCGGCACCACCACCAGCCTCGACTACGCGGAACTGGCCCCGGGCATCGTGGTGCGGGTCGGCCACCACGTCGGGGAGGGCACCGATCCGCTGATCGGCTTCTCCACCGACAACGGTGCCCACTGGTGGGCGGGCTCCTCCCCCGGCGGCGCCGCCGGCGGCACGGTGGCCGCCGCGGCCGACGGCAGCCGCTTCGTGTGGAGCCCGGAGAACACCGGGGTGCACTACACGGTGGGCTTCGGGAACTCCTGGTCGGCGTCCCAGGGCATCCCGCGGGGCGCCCGCGTCGAGGCGGACCGGGTGGATCCCAGCCGCTTCTACGGCTTCCACGCGGGCACGTTCTACGTCTCCACCGACGGCGGCGCCACCTTCACCGCCTCCGCCGCCCAGGGCCTGCCGGCCACCGGCGAGGTGCGGTTCGCGGCGGTGCCCGGCCGCACCGGCGACATCTGGCTGGCCGGCGGCGGCCTGTGGCGGTCCACGGACGGCGGCGCGAGCTTCTCCCGGATCGCCTCGCTGGACGCCGACACCATCGGCTTCGGCGCCCCCGCGCCCGGCGCCTCCTACCAGGCCCTGTACAGCAGCGGTGTGCGGGACGGCGTGCGCGGCATCTACCGCTCCACCGACGCCGGGGCGACCTGGACCCGGATCAACGACGACCGGCACCAGTGGGCGTGGACCGGTGCGGCCATCACCGGCGACCCGCGGGTGTACGGGCGGGTCTACCTGTCCACCAACGGCCGCGGCGTGATCTACGGCGACACCGCGTAATCACCGCCGGTTACGGGGCCCGGGACCGGCTGCTTCCCCGGCCGGTCCCGCTCCCCCGCCGCACGCCGGGTAACGTCGTGGCCGACCGACCGAACCACGGACGACCGGACCGGACCAGCGAAGGGGCACGGCGTGAAGGACATCGAACGCGTCGGAGTGGTGGGCTGCGGCCAGATGGGCGCGGGCATCGCCGAGGTGTGCGCACGGGCGGGGCTCTCCGTCCGGGTCGCGGAGACCACCGGGGAAGCACTGGAGCTGGGGCGCACCCGGCTGGTGAACTCGCTGGACAAGGCGCTGGAGCGGGGCAAGATCACCGAGGAGGAGCACGAGGCCACCCTGGGGCGGCTGACGTTCACCACCGATCTGGGCGAGTTCGCCGACCGTGACCTGGTGATCGAGGCGGTGGTGGAGAGCGAGCCGGTCAAGACGGAGATCTTCCACGTCCTCGATCAGGTGGTCACCCGCCCCGACGCGATCCTGGCCTCCAACACCTCGTCCATCCCGCTGGTGAAGCTGGCGGTGGCCACCGGCCGGCCGCAGCAGGTCATCGGCATCCACTTCTTCAACCCCCCGCAGGTGCAGCGGCTGGTGGAGCTGATCCCGGCGCTGACCACCGGGGAGGAGACGGTGCGGCGCGCGGAGGCGCTGGTCCGCGAGGTGCTGGGCAAGCACGCCATCCGGGCACAGGACCGCTCGGGGTTCGTGGTGAACGCGCTGCTGGTGCCGTACCTGCTGGCCGCGGTCCGGATGTTCGAGTCGGGGGCGGCGAGCCGTGAGGACATCGACAACGGGATGGAGCAGGGCTGCGCGCATCCGATGGGTCCGCTGCGGCTGGCGGATCTGATCGGGCTGGACACGGTGGCCGCGATCGCCGACAGCATGTACGAGGAATTCAAGGAGCCGCTGTACGCGCCGCCGCCGCTGCTGCGCCGGATGGTCTCGGCGGGTCACCTGGGGCGCAAGAGCGGCGCCGGCTTCTACGCCTACGCGTAGCGGGTCGCCGCCGTCAGGAGGCCCGTTTGCGGCTCGCGGTCTTCTTGGCGGCGGCCTTCTTCTTCGTGGTGCCCTTCCCGGCCGCCGTCTCCTTCGCCGCGGTCTTCTTCGCCGCCGTCTTCTTCCCGGTGGCCTTCTTGGCGGGTGCCTTCTTGGCAGGTGCCTTCTTCCGCGCCGGCTGTTTCTTCCCGATGGGCGTGACGGTGGCCTCCTCGCCCTCGCCCTCGCCCTCGCCCTCGCCCTCGCCCTCGCCCCGTGCCTCGCGGGCGGTGCGCACGCTGTCCTCCAGGGCCGACATGAGGTCGATCACCCGTCCGCCGGTGGCCGGGCGCTCGGTGATCTCCTCGGGGGCGCGTCCCTCCAGCTTGGCGGTCACCAGGGCCTCGACGGCGGCCCGGTACTCGTCGTGCAGTTCCGCCATGTCCACCGCGCCCAGGGTGTCCATGAGGGTGTCGGCCAGGTCCAGCTCCGCGTCGCGCACGGTGACCTTCTCGCTGGGGACGACGCCGGTGGCGGGCCGGATCTCGTCGGGCCACAGCAGGGTGTGCATGCCGAGCACGTCCTCGCTGTCGCCATCCAGGGCGCGCAGCAGCGCGAGGGTCTCCCGGCCGCGCATGGCGAGTTTGGCGATGGCGCCCTTCTCGCTGCGGCGCAGTGCCTCGCGCAGCAGGGCGTAGGGCTTGATGGCCCCGGAGTCCGGCGCCAGGTAGTAGGAGCGGTCCAGCTGGTAGGGGTCGATGCTGCTGACGGGCACGAAGCCGAGGATGTCGACGGTGCGGGCGGTGGGCAGCGGCAGGGCGGACAGGTCGTCGTCGGAGAGCTGGACGACGGAACCGTCGGCCGTCTCGTACGCCTTGCCGATCTCGTCGCCGCTGAGTTCCTCGCCGTCCAGCTCGCACACCTTGCGGTAGCGGACCCGGCCGTCGTCGGCGGTGTGGACCTGCCGGAAGGACACCGAGTGGTTCTCGGTGGCGCTGACGACCTTCACCGGGATGCTGACCAGGCCGAAGGAGATGGTGCCCTTCCACAGCGATCGCATCGTTCACCCCTTTCGCCAGCTTTCGTGCCATTCTCAGGCTATGCCTGTCGTCGAGGTGGAGGGACGGCGTCTGTCGCTGTCCCGGCTGGAGAAGGTCATCTATCCGGACGGCACCACCAAGGGCGAGGTGCTGCACTACTACGCCGCGCACGGCAGCGCGATCCTGCCCCATCTGCGCGATCGGCCGCTGAGCCTGCTGCGTTACCCCGACGGCCCGGACGGGGAGCGCTTCTTCACCAAACGCGTTCCGCAGGGCACCCCCGACTGGGTGAAGATCTGCGAGGTTCCGCGCTCCGGCGGCGGCACCATGCGGCAGGTGGTGCTCCAGGACCTGGCCAGCGTCGTCTGGGCGGCGAACCTGGTCGTCGAGTTCCACACCCCGCAGTGGCGGTACGAGACGCCGGGCGTCGCCGACCGGCTGGTCTTCGACCTGGACCCGGGCGAGCCGGCCACGATCACCGACTGCTGCGAGGTGGCGCTGTGGCTGCGCGAGCGGCTGGCGGCGGACGGTCTGGCCGCCTACCCCAAGACCTCGGGCTCCAAGGGGCTGCATCTGCTCAGCCCGCTGCGCCCGGCCGGCTCCCGGGAGGTGTCGGAGTACGCGAAGCGGGTGGCCGGTGAGGCGGCGGCCGAGCTGCCGGGGCTGGCGATCGCCAGCATGGCCAAGCGGCTGCGGCCCGGCAAGGTCTTCATCGACCACAGCCAGAACGCGGCCCGCAAAACAACGGCCACCCCCTACACCCTGCGCGCCCGGCCCACCCCGGCGGTCTCCACCCCGGTCACCTGGGAGGAGGTGGCCGGGTGCACCGACCCCGCCGATCTGGACTTCACCCTCCCCGACCTGCCGCCCCGCCTCGCCGCGCACGGCGATCTGCTGACGCCGCTCCTCAACCCCCGCGCCGCCCGCCCGCTCCCCGGCTCCTGAGGCGGCGCACACGACGGGGCCGGGACCCGGGCCGTATCGCCC
>NZ_JBHWJL010000181.1:0-10348 GCF_042731495.1 Streptomyces sp. NPDC059853 | reverse complement strand
CGGGGACTCCTCCCCGCCCCGGATGTCCATCGTGATCAGCGCGAACGCGATGGATACCAGCAGAACGAGAAGCAGTCGGCTCTCTCGTGTGTCCCTCACGTGCGGCGGCCGTGCCTTTCTGGAACAGGAAATCAATGGGGAGTCTCCCCCACTAACGATCCGCCGCGTGGAGTGGTGTCCTCCACGCGGCGGATCGGGGGTGTCCGGCCGGGGTGCGCGGCGGGGTGCTCAGCGCCTGGGCTGAGCGTCGAGGACCTGCTGCAGGGCCTCGAACTCCTCGACGCACTTGCCGGAGCCGAGCGCGACCGAGTCCAGCGGGTCCTCGGCGATGTGGATCGGCATACCGGTCTCGCGGCGCAGCCGCTCGTCCAGACCGCGCAGCAGGGCGCCGCCGCCGGTCAGGACGATGCCCCGGTCCATGACGTCGCCCGACAGCTCCGGCGGGCACTTGTCGAGCGTGGTCTTGACCGCGTCGACGATGGAGTTGACCGGCTCCTCCATGGCCTTGCGCACCTCGGCGGAGGAGATCACCACGGTCTTCGGGAGCCCGCTGACCAGGTCGCGGCCCCGGATCTCGGTGTGCTCGTCCTCGTCGGTCTCGTAGGCCGAGCCGATGGTGATCTTGATGCTTTCGGCGGTGCGCTCACCGAGGAGGAGGCTGTACTCCTTCTTGATGTGCTGGATGATCGCGTTGTCCAGCTCGTCACCGGCCACCCGGATGGACTGCGCGGTGACGATGCCGCCCAGCGAGATGACCGCGACCTCGGTGGTGCCGCCGCCGATGTCCACCACCATGTTGCCGGTGGCCTCGTGGACCGGCAGGCCCGAGCCGATGGCCGCGGCCATCGGCTCCTCGATGATGTGCACCTGGCGGGCACCGGCCTGGGTGGACGCCTCGATGACGGCCCGCCGCTCGACCCCGGTGATACCGGAAGGCACGCAGACCACGACCCGGGGGCGGGCGAGATAACGCCGCTTGTGGATCTTGAGAATGAAGTAGCGGAGCATTCGCTCCGTGATCTCGAAATCGGCGATGACCCCGTCTTTCAGGGGGCGTACCGCGACGATGTTGCCGGGGGTCCGGCCGATCATCTTCTTCGCCTCGGCACCGACCGCGAGAATGCCGCCGGTGTTGGTGTTGATGGCGACGACCGACGGCTCATTGAGTACGATCCCGCGACCCCTGACGTACACCAGCGTATTGGCCGTCCCGAGGTCGACTGCCATGTCACGTCCGATGAACGACATATTGTTCGCCATAGGGATACATCTGGCCTTCCAGCTGGAGCGATGTGGGCGGGGAGGTCGGCACGGGGGTGCGATGAACGGTGCGCGCCTGGGGGGTACTCCCGCGCCCGGACGGGAGTCCGGGGAGGAGTGTGGCGGCTGATGCCATCGTATCCACGGCCGGTCGAACACGGAGCGCCGGAGCGCCGCTTTCGCCATTGTCGCGGGAACCGTGCCCGCCCTCCATCATGGTGACGTCGTGTTCGGGTGACGGGTTCCCTCGTTCGACTGTACATACCACAAAGGCGGAATGCGCTCAGGCTGATGCCGCAGGCCGGACCCCGTGTCGGACTGACGGGGATTCAGCGGGGATTCAGGCGCGCCCGGGGAAGAAGATTTTCAGCTCGCGTTCGGCGGATTCCTCGGAGTCCGAGGCGTGGATCAGGTTCTCCCGGACGATCGTCCCGAAGTCACCCCGGATGGAACCCGGCGCGGCGGCGATCGGGTCGGTCGGCCCCGAGAGGGTGCGCAGGCCCTCGATCACCCGCTCGCCCTCCACCGTCAGCGCCACCGAGGGCCCGGAGGTCATGAACTCCAGCAGCGGCTCGTAGAACGGCCGGCCCTTGTGCTCCGCGTAGTGCGTCTCCAGCGTGGCCCGGTCCAGGGTGCGCAGTTCGAGCGCGGTGATGGTCCAGCCCGCCTTCCGCTCGATGCGGCCGATGATCTCGCCGATCAGACCCCTCCTGACCGCGTCCGGCTTCAGAAGGACAAGGGTGCGCTGGGACATGGTGGGCGGCTCCTGGGGAGACAGGGGGATCCGGGAATTCCGGGGAAGTATGAGCGGCACCTTACCCAAGACGCGGGCCCCGTCTCTCACCAGGGCCGGGGCTACCGGGCCGCGGCAGCGGCCCCGGCCGCGTGCGCGGCCTTGATCTCGTCCACCTTCCGGCCGAAATGGACCGATGCCCACCACAGCCCGGCGAAGATCACGCCGAGCACGAACATCGCGGGAACCACCACGCCGCTGGCAATGAGCGCGATCTGCAGGGCCCAGCCGAACTGCACCCCGCCGGGCCGGGTCACCCAGCCGCACAGCAGCAGGCACAGCACCATCGCGGTGCCGCTGACGGCCCAGACGGTGGCCGCCGGGGTGTCGGTCAGCCGCACCGCGACCAGCGCGGCGAGACCGATGACCAGCACCTCGGAGATCAGCGTGGAAGCGCACAGGGTACGCATCAGCGGTCCCCCGCTTCCCGGCCGCCGCGCCGTCCCGGGCCGCGCAGCAGCATGCGGGCTTCACCGACCGTGATGACGGAGCCGGTGATCAGCACCCCGGCCCCGGCGTACTCGTCCTCCGCCTCGGCCAGCGAGATCGCCGCCTCCAGCGCGTCGTCCAGCCGCGGCTCGACCTGCACCCGGTCCTCGCCGAAGACCTCCACGGCCACCGCGGCGAGCTGGTCCACGTCCATCGCGCGGTGGCTGGAGTTCCGGGTCACCACGACCTCGGTGAAGATCGGCTCGAAGGCCTCCAGCAGGCCGCTGACGTCCTTGTCGGCGCTGGGGCCGACCACACCGATCAGCCGGCTGAAGCCGAACGCCTCGGAGACCGCGGCCGCGGCGGCCTGCGCCCCGCCCGGGTTGTGCGCGGCGTCCAGCAGCACCGTGGGGCTGGAGCGGACCACCTCAAGACGCCCCGGGGAGGTGACCGAGGCGAACGCGGCGCGCACCACCTCGATGTCCAGCGTGCGCGACGCCTGGGTGGCGCCGATGCCGAAGAACGCCTCCACCGCCGCGAGCGCCACCACCGCGTTGTGCGCCATGTGCTCGCCGTGCAGCGGGAGGAAGATGTCGGGGTACTCGCCGCCCAGGCCGCGCAGGGTCAGCAGCTGCCCGCCGACCGCGATCTCCCGGGACACCACGCCGAACTCCATGCCCTCGCGGGCCACCGTGGCGTCCACCTCGACGGCGCGGCGCAGGATCACCGAGGCGGCCTCGATCGGCTGCTGGGCCAGCACCACGGTGGCGTCCTGCTTGACGATGCCGGACTTCTCGGCGGCGATCTCCGCGGGCGTGCCGCCCAGCCGGTCGGTGTGGTCCAGGCTGATCGGGGTGATCACCGCGACCCCGGCGTCCAGCACATTGGTGGCGTCCCAGGTGCCGCCCATCCCGACCTCGACCACCGCCACGTCCACCGGGGCGTCGGCGAAGGCCGAGTAGGCCATCGCGGTGAGCACCTCGAAGAACGAGAGGCGGTACTCCTCGCGGGCGTCCACCAGCTCGACGTACGGCTTGACGTCCTCGTACGCGGCGACGAACCGCTCGGCGGGCAGCGGCGCGCCGTCCAGGCTGATGCGCTCGGTGATGGACTGCACGTGCGGGCTGCTGTAGCGGCCGGTGCGCAGCTCGAAGCCGCCGAGCAGCGCCTCGATCATCCGCCCGGTGCTGGTCTTGCCGTTGGTGCCGGTGATGTGGATCGCCGGGTAGGCGCGCTGGGGCTCGCCGAGCACGTCCATCAGGGCCTTGATGCGGGTGACGGAGGGGTCGAGCTTGGTCTCGCCCCAGCGCTTGGACAGCTCCGTCTCGACCTCGCGCAGCGCCCGGTCCACCTCCGGATCGGCCGGGCGGTCCGGCACGCCGTCCCCGGCGGGCGGGCCCGCCTGGGTGCGCAGCGTGCGGCTGCCGGCCTCGATCACCGCGAGATCGGGGTCCCGCTGCGTCTCGGCACCGATCAGCTCCTCGAAGGCCGCGGCGTCGAGGTCGCCGGGTTCGCCGGAATCGGGGGGCTCGGGGCGGGAGTGCTCAGTCACGGTGCCAGTCTACGAACCCCCACCGACACTCACCGCCCCTTATCCGGATCGGTATCCAGGTGAGAGGTGGCGGCGGGCTCCTCCCGGCCGGTGCGCTCGTCCGCGACGAGCTGCCCGTCCCGCAGCGTCAGCACCCGGGAGCAGCGCCCGGCCACCGCCTCCTCGTGGGTGGCGATCAGCAGGGTGCAGCCGTGCTCGGCGGCCAGCCGCTCGATCAGGTCCATGACGCGGGCGCCGGTGGCGGAGTCGAGATTGCCGGTGGGCTCGTCGGCGAGCAGCAGCCGGGGCCCGGCGATCAGCGCGCGGGCGATCGCCACCCTCTGCTGCTGGCCGCCGGAGAGCTGGGAGGGCAGCGCCTTCTCCCGGCCCGCCAGCCCGACCGCCGCCAGCAGGCCGGTGGCGCGCTCGACACGGTCGAACGGGGTGTCGGCCCTGCGGCGCGGCAGCAGCGGGGCCAGCACGTTGTCCAGCGCGGTGAGCGCGGGCAGCAGGTGGAAGCGCTGGAAGACGAACCCGATCCGTCCCCGGTAGCGGGCCAGCTCGCGGCGGCCGAGTGCGGTGATCTCCTCCTCCCCCACCCGGATCACGCCCGCGTCGGCGCGCTCCACGGCGCCGATGAGGTGCAGCAGGGTGGACTTCCCCGAGCCGGAGGGGCCGGTCAGCGCCACCGACTCGCCGGCCCCGATGTCCAGGTGCACCCCGTCCACGGCGGTGATCCGGTTCTCGGGGCCGGAGCCGAACGTCCGGCGCAGGTCCTTCACGGTCACCGGGACGCCGCCGGGTCCTGGGCTGTTCATCGGGCGGCCACCTCTCGTGGGGATCTGCGGGTCGTGGACGGTCACGGATGTCACTGACGGCTGAGCAGGGCGGCCAGGGGCAGGCCCCGCACCAGCCGGACCGGGAAGAGCGAGGCGGCCACCGCGAGACCCACCCCGCCGGCGGCGGCCACGAGGGCCGTACCGAGGACGCCGGCGGGCAGCGCGCCCACCACCCACGCCACCAGTCCCGCCCCGGCGGCGGCCCCCAGCACGGCACCGGCCGCGCCCAGCAGCGCGCCCTCGGCCATCACCAGCCGGGTCAGGGCGCGGTCGCTCCAGCCGGTGGCGCGCAGTACGGCGAGTTCGGCGTCCCGCTCGCGCAGGCCGACGTACAGGACATCGGCGAGCGCGAAGGCGCCCAGCAGCACGGTGAGCGCGACGGCGGCGAGGTCCACGGCCCGGATCTCCAGCGTCACGGCCTGGCCGAGCAGCGTTCCGGCGGCGGCGCCCCGGAAGTGCCCCAGGACGGCGGTGACGAAAGTGACGGCGGCGATACCGACGGCCAGCGAGAGCACGGCCAGGGCGGCGCGCACCGGCACCCGGGTGACCTGGGCGGCGGCCAGCGCCGGCACCGAACGGCGGGCCCAGGCCCGTCCCCCCGCCACCACCGGCGGACGCAGCACACCGGCGGGCCCGATCCGGGCGGCGCGCAGGGCCGGTCCGAGCGCGGCCAGCAGGGCGAGGGCGATGACGAGCGGCACGGTCAGCAGGACGAGGGCGGGCCGTACCGTCAGCCCGGTGAGCCCGGCCAGCACAGGGGCCAGGACGGCCGCGAGCACCCCGGCGGTGGCCGCGACGGCGGCGACCTCGCCGAGCACCAGTGCGGCGAGGCGGCGCCCGGACCAGCCCAGGCAGGCGAGTGTGCCGAGTTCGGCGCGCCGGGTGCGGACGGAGGCGGCGACCAGGTTGCCGGTGAACAGCGCGCACACCAGCAGCACGAGACCGGACAGCAGCACACTCTTGCGGTCCGCCTCCCGCACGAGGTCGACGGCGGCGCCCTTGCGGGTCCAGTGCTCCTCGATGAGCAGTCCGGGGCGCCCGAACTGCCCGGCGGCGATCTCCACCTCGCGCGGCGCGGGCGAGGAGCCGACGGTGATGTCGACGGTGAGCCCGGTACCGGTGGCGATCCGCTCGGCGACCTGCCGCACCCGCTCCTGGGACGCGTCGTCCAGTCCGGTCACCCCCGCGACCCGCACCCGCACGGCGGACAGCGGCGCGGCGGCCTGCTGGGAGGCGGGGTGCAGCAGGTAGTCGAGGGAGGCGAGGTTGGTGAGCAGCTGGGGCGGGGTGGCGAGATACCCGGTCGGGTTGCTGTTGGGCAGCCAGGGCCGCTCCCCCAGCAGCTCCCGCGACCGCTCGTCCGCCCCCGGGGCGGCGGCGGGGCGGTAGGACTCCAGGGGAACGTCGGAGAGTTCGGAGAACTCCTGGACGGCGCCTGGGTCGAAGGTGCCGACGGCGTTTCCGCCGGCGCTCGCCAGGAGCTCGGTGGTGCCATACAACTGACGGAATCCGGTGTCCTGGGTGAGCCACGGCGGCACGCCCTCCCCGAGGGACACTTCCGTCGTCCAGTTGTTCCGGGTGTTCTGGTCGGTGGTGTCGGGCCGCAGGACATCGGTCCCGGGCCGGTACACGGGCGGGTCAGCCTGTTGGAGTCTGTTGAACCACACTCCGAAGTCATCCCGTTCCACCACGCCGGTGTAGGCGGTCGCGTAGTCCCTGGTCTCCGAGCCGAGCGGCTCGACCGGCACCTGCGGCAGTTGGTGTTCCATGTCGGCGGAGGTTCTGCCGGGCAGGTCGGCGGCGTCCATGGCGAGGCGGCCCACATCGACGCGTACGGACTCCTCGGTCTGCGGCTGTGATGACACCAGCATCGGTATGCCGACCCGGTCCATCCCCGGGTGCCCGTCTGTCACCTGCGGCGGGTCGGCGGTCAGATAGACGCCCTTCACCATGGCCGAGTCGAGTCCGACCAGAGCTGCCTCGGACGCCGGATCGATGGCAGCCGCCAGCAGCGTCGTGGGCCAGGGGATCCGGATGACGGCCCGTTCGCCGGCCTTCGGGTGGTCGACCTCGCCCGTACCGGTGGTGGAGAAGGATCCGTCCTCCCGCCACTCGACCACGATCAGCCGGTCCCGGCCTTCGGACGTCAGTGGATCGGCACGGTGAGCGTAGTGGTCGAGCCGGCACAGAGGCAGCACGTCCCCATGGGGCAGGATTTCCGCGGCCGGACGACTGTCCTGGCAGCCGCCGGTGTCGATGCGCAGCACTTCGCCGTCGAGCAGATAGCCGTCCTCCAGCATCACGCCGTCCGAGAACGGAACCTTACGGGGCTCCAGGACGCGATTCGTGGTGACGTACACGAAGTCCGGCCCGGGATCCAGCGCCTGGGTCAGCCCCCGATCGGCGATCCAGGTGCGGTCCAGCCTGAGCACCTGCTGGTCCAGAGCGGGATCCAGCGACTCCGTGATGTCCACGTCGATCCACAGATCCGTCCTGTGGTAGCCCAGCATGGCGATCGGGGCCGCCACCTCCACTCCGTCAAGGGCGGCTATGCGCTCCCACTCCTCCAGGGTGATCCCGCCGAACTGGGCGGACAGAAAGTTCGGCCGGACCTCACCCGCCTGGGCTTCCAGTTCGCTGGTGGCGCCCACCGGGCGGACCAGGATGTCGTACGCGGCCCGGAAGTTGGCGTCCGCCGTGGCCTGCACCCGCAGCCGGGAGGTGTCGACGGAGCCGGTGAGCAGGATGAACCCCATGCTCGCCACCAGCACGCCGGCGAGCAGCGTCACCGCCCGTGCGGAACGGCGGCGCAGTTGTTGGGTGATCAGGGCGAGCACGGGGTCCTCAGGGGTGGGATGACCAGGCGGTCACGGACGGCGGCCCGGCGGGCCGCCGTTCCTCGTGGCGGACACCGTAGAGACCCCGCGCACACAGTCGGTACACCGGACACCACTCCGTCCCTCGAAACGCTTCGACAGCACGGTCCGCCGATCGGCCGGAACGGCGAGCCGCATCCTGCCCACACACACCGGTTCCCAGGTGAAGCGCTTCACCTCTATGGTCGGATCTTGCGTCACCGGCACCATTCGTTCCGTAGTTCCCCAGGGGTGGGAGAAGTCTTCGATGATGCCCGAACCGCGACTCGTGTTCAGGCTGTTGGGTCCTGTGGAGATCTGCACTGGGGAGGGGAAGCCACCGCCGCGGGTCGGGAAGCCGCAGGCCGTGCTCGCCGTGCTGCTGCTGCGGCCCAACCGGGCGGTGTCCTTCGACACCCTGAGCGAGGCGCTGTGGGACGGCGAACCACCGCTGTCCGCGCTGTCGAACCTGCGCACCTACGTCCACCGGCTGCGCCGGGCCCTGCCCGGCGACGGCGCCGACATCCTGCTCAGCCATCCGGGCGGCGGCTACGAGTTGCGCCTGTCCCCGCACGACAGCGACCACTTGGTCTTCGGCCGGCTCGTGCACCGGGGCCGCGATCTGCTCGCCGCCGCTGACCCGCGCGGCGCCGCCGTCGCTCTGCGCCGTGCCCTGGAGCTGTGGCGCTCCGAGCACGCCGCCGCCGGGCTCGACCGGCGCGGGCCGCTCGCCGCCGAACTCGCCCACCTCGACATCGAACGGCTGCGTGCCCTGGAGGATCTGGCCGGCACCTGGCTCGCCCTCGACGAACCGCGCCGCGCCCTGGACACCGCCTGGCAGGCCGTGACCGCCGACCCGCTGCGCACCAGCGGCTGGCAGTACGTGCTGCGCGCCCACCACCGGCTCGGCGAGCACGGCCGGCTCACCGAGTCGTACGCGATGGCCCGCGCCGCCTTCCGCGACAGGCTCGGCCGCGACCCCGACGCCGAACTCGCCGAGCTGTGCGAGCGCTTGATGTATCGGCCATATGCGGGGGCCTCCTCACGTTCGGGGCCGTCCAGCCACCGAGGCGAGGGGGGCCGATGACGTATGTCCTGCTGAGCTGCCAAGTCTTGCTGGCCGTGGTGTTCCTGGTGTCCGCCACCGGCAAGCTGCGGCCGTCCGGGGTCCGCGCCCTGCGCCGCACCCTGCGGGAACTCGGCCTGCCCGCCCGCCTCGTCCCCTTGACCGCCGGTGCCGTCATCACCGCCGAGGCCGCCGCCGGTCTGCTGGTGCTGCCGACACCCACCGCCCCCTACGGCCTGGTGCTCGCCGCGCTGCTGCTGTCGGCGCTCACCGCCGGCGTGGCCCGGGTCGTCATCGGGCGGCGCGCGGTCAGCTGCGCCTGCTTCGGGCCCGGCGTCCGGCCGCTGCGCGGCGTCCATCTGGTGTGCAACGGGGTGCTGTTGCTCGCCGCCGGGTGCGGCCTTGCGCTGCTGCCCGCCGCCGGGCCCGCGCACGCCGAGGTGCTGGCCGTGTCGATCGCGGTCGGCTCGGTGGCCGCGCTGGTGCTCATGGGCCTGGACGACATCACGGAGCTGTTCTTCCCGTCCACGATCAGGAGGCGCACGTGATCGCCCTGGTACTGTCCGGGCTCGCGCTGGCCGTCATCGCGCTCAATCTGCTGCTGTGCTACGGCATCATCTGCCGGCTGCGCGCGGAACCGGCCCATGTGCCCGGCCCTCGGCCCACCGACCACACGGTCACCGGCCTGCGGGTCGGCGTTCCAGGACCACATGAACGACGAGATGACGGCGGCCGAGAACATCGGCCTCGGCGGCCCCGCGCACGCCGATGACCAGCGGCGCGTGGAGGAGGCGGCACGCCGGGCGGGCATCCACGACGTGCTGGCGGCGCTGCCGGCCGGCTACCGGACCATGCTCAGCCGCGGCTACTTCGGCGACAGCGGCGAGGACGACGGCGTGGTGCTGTCCGGCGGGCAGTTCCAGCGCCTGGCCCTGACCCGTTCCCTGATGCGCGAGGACCGGGACCTGTTCGTCCTGGACGAGCCGACGTCCGGTCTCGATCCTCCCCCAGACTCCGTCCGGGGGGACCCCCAGCCCAGGCCGAGGTCGGCCGGCTGATCCACCACCACGGCGCGGGGCGCACCCGGGTGCTCGTCTCGCACCGGCTCAGCGAGATCCGCGACGCCGACCGGATCGCGGTGCCGGCGGACGGCCGGATCGCCGAACTCGGCACGCACGCGGAGCTGCTGGCGGCCGGCGGCCACTACGCGACGGCGTTCCGCAGCCAGGCCGCGGGCTTCCAGCTGGACGGCGCGTGACCGGGCGCCGGGGCAGGCGGGGACGGTGGGCGGGCTCCGTGGCCGCGATCCTCGCCTGCGGCGCACTGGTGGCGTGGGCACGCCGGGGGTTCCTGTACAGCAGCGTCGAGGGGCGCAGCATGGAACCGACCCTGTACGCCGGGGACCGGCTGCTGGTGCGGCGGGTGGCGGCGGGGCGGTTGCGGGTGGGGGATCTGGTGGTGTGCCCGGTGCGGTTGCCCGGCGGTGCCGTGTTCCTTCCCCCGCCCGGGGAGAGCGTCCCCCGGCTGTGGGTGAAGCGGCTGGCCGCGCTGCCCGGGGACCCGATGCCGCCGGGC
>NZ_JBHWJL010000180.1:0-10364 GCF_042731495.1 Streptomyces sp. NPDC059853 | reverse complement strand
GGCCCCGGGGCGCGCGGTGACGGAGCCCGCGGCGGACCCGGGCGCGTCCTCGGCCGGGGTGTCCCGGCTGTGGTACGCCGCGTACGGATCGAACATGCACCGGGCGCGGCTGGCGGCGTATCTGCGCGGCGGCCGGTCGGCCGACGGCGGTGACCGTACGTACCCGGGCTGCCGCGATCCGCGCCCGCCCGCGAGCACCCGGGCCGTGTGGCTGCCCGGCGCCCTGTACTTCGCCACGCGCTCACCGGTGTGGGGCGGCGGGCGGGCCTTCTACGACCCGGACGCGCCGGGCCGGGTCCCGGCGCGCGGCTATCTGCTGACGGTGAGTCAGTTCTCGGACATCGCGCACCAGGAGATGTTCCGGGAGCCGGGCACCGATCTCGATCTGCGCCGGGTGCTGCGGGAGGGCCGCGACCGGCTGGGGCCCGGACGGTACGAGACGCTGGTGCGGGCCGGGTCGCTGGACGGGCTGCCGCTGCTGACGTTCACCGCGCCGTGGTCCCGCGGCGAGGTGCCGCCGGTGCCGCCGTCGGCGCGCTATCTGCGCCGGCTGGGCGCGGGCATCGCCGAGGCGCACGGCTGGCCGCCGGAACGCACGGCCGGCTATCTGGCGTCCTGCCCGGGGGCCGCCGGGCACTGGACGGCACGGGCGGTGACCCGGGTGCTGACGGGCGAGGACACCGGCGACGCGTCCTAGCGGCTGCCGCTCCCCTCCGCGGCCTTGACGGCCTCCTCGGCCTGCGGCTTGACCTGGTCGGCGGTCAGCGCGTAGCCGGTGTCGCCGTCGGTGGAGGAGCGGGCGAAGACCATGCCGTAGACCTTGCCGTCCGTGGTGAGCAGCGGTCCGCCGGAGTTGCCGGGGCGGACGGTGGCGCGCAGCGTGTACACGTCGCGGGTCACCACGTTCGTGCCGTAGATGTCCTGCCCCCGGGCGTCGGTGCGGCCGGCGACGGTGGCGGCGCGTACGTCCAGGCCCTGGTTCTCGGGGTAGCCGGCCACCACCGCCGTGTCGCCGCGGGCGGCGTCGCCGGCGAAGTCGAGGGTGGGGGCGGTGAGCCCGGACACCCGGAGGACGGCGACATCGGTCTCCGGGTCGAAGAGCACGACATCGGCCTCCTGGGTCGTGCCGCTGCCGCCGACCTGCACGGTCTGGGTGAGCGCGCCCTCGACGACGTGGGCGTTGGTCATCACCAGTTCGTCGTGGAAGACGAAGCCGCTGCCCTCCTGGATCTGGTCCCCGGAGGTGGCGACGATCTTGACGGTGCTCTCCTCCGCCGCCTGCTGGGCGGCGGCCGGCACCTCGTCGGAGATCGGGACGGTGGCGCTGTCGAGGGCCGACCGGTCGCTCTCGAACGGGTTGAAGACCCGGGGGAACCCGGCCTGGCCCAGCGCCTCGGTGGCCCGGCTGAACCAGGTGGGCGCCTGGTCCGGCATCCGGTCCTGCACGCCGGTCAGCACCCGCGAGTCCCGGATGGCGTGGTTGAGCCCCGGGTAGGGCGAACCGATCAGGGCGCTGGCGGCGATCCAGGCCACCAGCAGGACGGCCACCGCGTTGAGCGCGGCACCGCCCACTCCGTCCAGCCAGCGGGCCGGGGTCCAGGTGAGGCCGTCCCGCAGCCGTACCGCGAGCACCCCTGCCAGCGCCTGGCCGACGGCGGCGGGGACCAGCACCAGCAGCAGCGCGGTGAGCGTGACGGTGAGGGTGCCCGGCACCATGTGCCCGACCACCAGCGGCAGCACCCACACGCCGAGCGCCGCTCCGCCGACGAAACCGGCCAGCGTCAGCAGGGCGGCGACCAGGCCGAGCCGGTAGCCGGAGACGGCGAAGCCGAGGGCGGCGAGCACCAGGATGACATCGAGCAGATTCACCGTGGCCCCTTCCGTCATGAGTGGAACGCCAGTGAATGTCCCGGTGGTTCCTGATGTCCGCCTCGCGGCCCGAGGCCGCCGGTCAGAAGAGCGGGCCGGTGATGGTCAGTCCCAGATCGTTGCCGGCCTTGGCGAACAGGCCGAGCAGCGCCAGCGCGGCGCCGGCGAGCGACAGGTCCTTGAGGAACTGCGTCATCTCGTTCTGCCGGGCGGCCGGGTCGGTCTCCTTCCAGAAGGCGTGCATGAGGAACGCCGTCGGGACGAGGAAGATCACCAGCAGCAGCGCGCCGAGGTCGGCCCAGATGCCGAAGGCGACGCTGATCGCGCCGAGCAGCATCAGCAGCCCGGATCCGAGGACCAGATTGCCCGCGGACGGCAGGCCCTTGGATTCGACGTACCCCGCCATCGCCTTGCTCTGCGACAGGTGATTGAACGCCGACCCGAGGAACAGCAGCACGAAGAGAATCCGGCCGATCAGTACGAGAACATCCATGCCGAAAACCTCCAGGAATTGCGGAGGAGGAAGGAACGGGGATCGGGGATGAAGCCGGGCAGCAACCACCGTATATCCGCCGGTCGGCCCCCGCATCTTCAGCCCGGAGTTCCGCCGTCCGGGGTTTATGGGCCGGTGGTCCGGGCATGGGGGGAAAGTGCCGTGGATGGTCGGGGAATCCTCGGGGGAATGGCATTGCCGCAGTATCTTGCGGAAGCAACCGAGAGTAGCTGACCGACTGCCCTCGTCCTCCAGGGAGGTGCTATGAGCACGTCCGCACGCAGTGCGTCCCCCACCGCCGTCCCGCCCCGCCACCGGCGCGGCCGGCATCCGCACGACGACGCCCCGGACACCTCGCGCCAGTTCGACCGCATCGCCGCCCTGCCGGAGGGGCCGGAGCGGGAGGAGCTGTGCCAGGAGGTGATCTGCGCCTGGATGCCGATGGCCGGCCGGCTGGCCCGCAACTTCCGGGACCGGGGCGAGTCCCTGGAGGACCTGGAACAGGTGGCGGCGCTCGGCCTGGTCAAAGCGGTGCACCGGTACGATCCGGGGCGCGGCTGCGCCTTCGAGAGCTTCGCGGTGCCCACCATCGTCGGGGAGGTCAAGCGCCACTTCCGCGACCACCTGTGGGGGGTGCACGTTCCCCGGCGCACCCAGGAACTGCGCAACCAGGTACGGGCGGCGAGCCGGCAGCTGGAGTGCCGGCCCGACGACCGGCGGCCCACGGTGGAGGAACTGGCCGAGTTCAGCGGGCTCAGCGAGGAGGAGGTGACGACCGGCCTCGAAGCCCTGGAGAGTTACAGTCCGCTGTCGCTGGACGCCGAACTCCCGGGCACGGATGACGGCTACTCCCTCAAGGACACCCTCGGAGTTCCCGATCCCGGATTCGACCAGGTCGTGTTCCGGGAAGCGGTCAAGCCGAAACTCAAGCGGCTGCCCGAGCGGGAACAGCGCATTCTTTATCTCCGTTTCTTCGACGAGCTGACGCAGAGCAAGATCGCGGATCAGCTCGGTATTTCCCAGATGCATGTGTCCCGGCTGCTGACCCGGATCTGCGAACGCCTTCAGGAGGAGATCGAGGAGGACCGGGACAGCGGCGACGACGAGGGCGCCGGTCGCCACTGAACGCCGGACAACAGGATGGCGCGGGGTGCGCGCGCACACCCCCGCCCGCGGCTACACGTCCCGGCGCCGCAGCAGCGCGGCGGCGGCGGTGAGGGCGAGGGCCGCGTAGCCGGTCACCAGCAGCAGCGACGGCCAGGCGCCCAGGGAGCCGACCGCCTCGGCCGTGGCGTCGGAGGACTGGATCAGCTTCTCCAGCGCGGCCGTCGGCGACATCCCGGCCACCCAGCGCTGCGCATCGCCGAACAGCGGGCCGAACATCGCCGGCAGCAGCAGCACCGCCAGCACCGTGGTCACCGCGCCCGCCGCGTGCCGCAGCAGCGTCCCCGCCGCCAGGCCCAGCAGCCCGGCCACCGAGAACGCCGCCGCCACCCCCAGCAGCGCCGGCATCGGCTCCCCCTGCGCGTACCCCTCCTCCAGCATCGCGTCGCCCACCAGATAGGCGCAGGTCACCGCCGGCAGGGCCAGGACGTACAGCACCCCGGCCACCAGCACCGCCTTGGCGGCCAGCACCATGCCACGGCGCGGAACGGCCGCGAAACTGGTGCACAGGGTGCCGTGCCCGTACTCGCCGCTCATCACCAGCGCCCCCACCACGGCGGCCAGCATCATCGCCGGGACCGTGAGGGTCAGCGACCCGCCGAGCACCGTGTCGTCCGGCTGGAGCGACCCGGTGGCGGCCACGAACGCCGCCCCGGGCACCGGCAGCACCGCCGCCACCGCCGTCGTCCACACCGTGGAGCGCACACTGCGGAACTTGATCCACTCGTACGCCAGCGCCGCGCCGAAACCGTTCACCGGGTCACCTCCGCCGCGTACTCCACGGACGCCCGGGCCATCGCCGTGTAGACCTCCTCCAGCGAGGAGAACCGGGGCGTCAGCTCGTGCAGCGCCAGCCCCCGCTCCCGCGCCAGCTCCCCGATCGCCGCCGCTCGCGGCCCCTCCACCAGCCAGCCGCCGCCCGTGTCCAGGCTGACCCGGGCCCGCAGCTCGCCCTCCAGGGCGTCCCGCAGCCGCTCCGTGTCGCCCTCGGCGACCCGGACCACGGTGTGCGCCCGGGAGTGCGCGGCGATGAACTCCTTCACCGAGGTGTCCGCGAGCAGCCGCCCGCGGCCGATCACGATCAGATGGTCGGCGGTCAGCTCCATCTCGCTCATCAGATGGCTGGAGAGGAACACGGTGCGGCCCTCGGCGGCCAGCGACTTCAGCAGTTCCCGGATCCAGCGGATGCCCTCGGTGTCCAGGCCGTTCACCGGCTCGTCCAGGATCAGCACCCGGGGATCGCCGAGCAGCGCGGCCGCGATACCCAGACGCTGGCTCATCCCGAGCGAGAAGCCCTTGGTCCGGCGGCGGGCCGTCGCCGGATCGAGGCCGGTCAGCTCCAGCACCTCGTCCACGCGGCGGCGCGGAATGCGGTTGCTCGCGGCGAGCCCGGCCAGATGCGCGTACGCCGACCGCCCGCCGTGCACCCCTTTGGCGTCCAGCAGCGATCCGACGGTCCGCAGCGGTTCGGCGAGCCGCCGGTAGGGCAGCCCGTCGATCAGCACACTCCCGGAGGTGGGCGCGTCAAGACCGAGCATCATCCGCATGGTGGTGGACTTCCCGGCCCCGTTGGGCCCCAGAAACCCGGTCACCCGCCCCGGCCGCACCACGAACGACAGCCCGCTGACGGCGGTCCTGTCCCCGTACCGTTTGGTCAGTTCCCGTACTTCCATCATGCGGCCGACGCTACGAAGCACCCGCCGCCCCCCGAATCCTCCCGGGGGAGTCGGCCGCTACTCCGGTGGGCGCAGCGGAGAGCTGTCCCCCGGAGGAGGGAACGACCCCGACACCTTCCACCCGACGCTGCTGCCGCGCCTGGCCCACGCGCTGGACGCGCAGGTGGACCCGCGGCTCGTGCCGGGCGAGACCTCCGACGTCACGTTCTCCGGCCGGGCGGCCTGACCCGCGCGGGCCCCAGCGGGTCAGGTGCCCGGGCGGACCAGGCCGGTTTCGTAGGCCAGGACCACCAGTTGGGCGCGGTCGCGGGCGGCCAGTTTGGTCATCGTGCGGCTGACGTGGGTTTTGGCCGTCAGCGGGGACATCAGGAGCCGGGTGCCGATCTCCTGGTTGGTCAGGCCGGCGCCGACCAGGGCCAGGACCTCGCGTTCGCGGTCGGTCAGCACGGCGAGGCGGTGTTCCTGCGGTGCCGCGCCTCCGGTGGGGCCGAGGCGGGCGAACTCCTCGATGACGCGGCGGGTCACCGAGGCGGCGAGCAGGCTGTGGCCGGCCGCCACGGTGCGGATGGCCGCGCGCAGTTCCGGCGCGTCGATGTCCTTCAGCAGGAAACCGGCGGCGCCCGCGCGCAGGGCGCGGAAGACGTACTCGTCCACCTCGTAGGTGGTCAGCACCAGCACCCGTACCCCGGTCAGGTCCGGGTCGGCGGCGATCCGGCGGGTGGCCTCCAGGCCGTCCGTCCCGGGCATCCGGATGTCCATGAGGACCACGTCGGGGCGGGTGGTGCGCACCGCCTCGACCGCGCGGTCGCCGTCGGCCGCCTCGGCCACCACCGCCAGGTCGTCGGTGAGGTCGAGCAGCGCCCGGAACCCGGCGCGGACCACCGGCTGGTCGTCGGCCAGGACGACCCGGATCCGCCGTACGCCGCCGCCGGTCATCGCCGTCCCCGCTCCCCCGGGCTGCCCGGCCCGCTGTGTTCCTCCACCGGCTGCACCGGCTCCAAGGGCTGCGCCGGCACTGGCAGGACGGCCGTGACCCGGAAGCCGCCGCCCGGGGCCGGGCCGCAGGTGAGGGTGCCGCCGATGGTGGCCGCCCGTTCCCGCATGCCGAGCAGCCCGAACCCGGGCGCGCCCGGCGCCGAACGGGGCGGGCCCTCGTCCACCACCTCGACGGTCAGCTCCGCCGCCCCGCCGTGCCCGCGCCGGCCGATCCGCACCCCGGCGCTCCGCGCGGCGGAGTGCCGGACCACATTGGTGAGCGCCTCCTGCACGATGCGATACGCGGCGAGTTCCACCACCGGCGGCAGCGGCGGCCCGTCCGGCTGCCGGTCGTCCCGCAGGGCGACCCGCAGCCGGTCGCCGGCGACGCGGTCGATCAGTTCGGGCAGCTGGGCGAGTCCGGGCGCCGGGGCGTCCGGGCCGGCGGCGCCGTCGTCGCTCTCGCGCAGTACCGCGACCGTCGCCCGCAGCTCCCGTACCGCCTCGCGTCCCGAGGCGCGCACCTGGAGCAGCGCACCGCGCGCGATCTCCGGCCGGCGTTCCAGCGCGTCGAGGGCGACGGTGGCCTGCACGGTCATCGCGGAGACGGTGTGGGCGACGATGTCGTGGACGTCGCGGGCGATCCGCATCCGCTCCTCGCGCACCCGGCGCGCGGCCTCCCGCTCGCGTTCCCGTTCGGCGCGCCGGGCGCGGTCGGCGTAGTGGGCGGTGAGTTCGCGCCGTCCGCGCACCGCTTCGCCCAGCAGCAGCGGCACCAGCGGGACCAGCATCTCCAGTACGGGCGAGGGCACCGCGTTACCGTCCTCGCGCCCGGCGAGCACGGCCGCCCCGGCGGACAGCAGCGCGGCGACGGCCCCGACCCGTACCGAGCGGCGGCGGGTGCCGGACAGGGCGACGAAGTACAGGGAGACCATCACCGGCAGGTTGAGCAGTTCGCCGATGTGCCCGTACAGGGTCCAGGTGAGCGAGCCGGCGCCGGTGACCGCCGCCGAGGCGAGCGGCGCCGCCCGGTGGGCGAGCAGCCCGGCGATCACCAGGCCGAAGACCAGCCGGCTGAAAGCGTCGGCGTCGCCCGAGCCGGGCACGTCCGCGCCCAGGTCGGCGGCGGTGAAGCAGCCGACGGCGGCGCTCAGC
The DNA here is from genome assembly GCF_042731495.1 of Streptomyces sp. NPDC059853. NCBI lineage: Bacteria > Bacillati > Actinomycetota > Actinomycetes > Kitasatosporales > Streptomycetaceae > Streptomyces > Streptomyces sp. NPDC059853. The sequence goes on along the minus strand of NZ_JBHWJL010000180.1, from coordinate 3,032 downwards.
GCCACGTCCCGCATCACCGGGGCGCGCCGCCCGCGCCCGTACCGCTTCAGCACACCCCCACGGTACGGTCGCGGGCTCCCCGGCACGTACTCCCCGGGGAGTAGTGCCGGCCCGTGCGCCGGATCCGTCACATGTTGATCATGTGGCCGGACAGCCCGTGGATCGCCTCCTTGACCGCCTCGCCCAGGGTCGGGTGGGCGTGGACGTTGCGGGCGACCTCGTGCACCGTCAGGTCCCACTGCTGGGCCAGGGTCAGCTCCGGCAGGAGTTCGGTCACCTCGGGCCCGATCAGGTGGGCGCCGAGGAGTTCGCCGTGCGTGTCGTCCGAGATGATCTTGACGAAGCCGGTGGCCTGCCCCAAGCCGTGCGCCTTGCCGTTGGCGGTGAAGGGGAACTTCACCACCTTCACGTCCCAGCCCTCGGCCTCGGCCTGCTCCCTGGCCTGCGCCTCGGTCCAGCCGAAGCTGGCGATCTGCGGCTGGCAGTAGGTGGCGCGCGGGATCATCGGATAGTCCAGCTCCATCGTCTCCGCCCCGGCGATGGTCTCGGCCGCGATGATGCCCATGGACTCCGCCGCGTGCGCCAGCATCAGCTTGGCGGTGACGTCGCCGATCGCGAAGATGTGCGGCACCGAGGTACGCAGCCGCCCGTCGACGTCGATGGCGGCGCGGTCGGTGAGCCGTACCCCGGTGTTCTCCAGGCCGTAGCCGGTCACCCGGGGCGCGAACCCGATGGCCTGGAGCACCTTGTCGGCCTCCAGCACCTGGCGGGTGCCGTCCGCGCGGGTCACAGTCACCCGCACCGGCGCGGACGGGTCGCCGTCGTCGATCGACTCGACCCGGGTGGAGGTCAGCGCCTCGATGCCCAGCTTGCGGTACTGCCGGGCCAGTTCCTTGGAGACGTCCGCGTCCTCCAGCGGCACCAGCCGGTCCAGGAACTCCACGATCGTCACCTTGACGCCGTAAGACGCCAGCACGTACGCGAACTCCACGCCGATCGCCCCGGCACCCGCGATGATGATCGAGCCGGGCAGCTCCGACTCCAGGATCTGCTCCTCGTAGGTGACCACGCGCTCGCTCAGGCTGGTGCCGGGCAGCAGCTTGGTGGTGGCCCCGGCCGCGATGATGCAGTGGTCGAAGGTGACGGTCTCGGACCCGCCGTCGTTCAGGTCCACCCGCAGCGTGTGGTCGTCGGCGAAGGTGCCCCGGCCCTGGTACTCGGTGATGCCGTTCTTCTTCATCAGATAGTGCACGCCGGCCACCCGCCCGTCGGCGACCTTGCGGCTGCGGCGGTACGCCTCGGCGTAGTCGAAGCTCACCCGCCCCTCGACGCTGATGCCGAAGGTCTGCGCCTCGTGGGTGAACAGGTGGGCCAGCTCCGCGTTGCGCAGCAGGGCCTTGGAGGGGATGCACCCGACGTTCAGACAGACCCCGCCCCAGTACTTCGCCTCGATGACCGCGGTCCGCAGCCCGAGCTGGCTGGCGCGGACGGCGGCGGTGTAGCCGCCGGGCCCGGCGCCCAGGACGACGACGTCATAGTGCGTGCTCATGCGTCTCACGCTTTCTGGATGAAGTGGTGACTGTGATGGCTGTGCCACCGACCCTACGCCGCCCCTACCACACGTCGCCGTCCCGCCAGTCGCAGGAGAGTGCGCCGCCGAGGTCGAGCGGCGGTCCGGCCGGCGCGCCCACCGGCAGGACGTACACCCCGCCGTCGTCGTCGGCCGTCCTGGCCGGGCCCTCGGCCGTCAGCACCGAGGTGGGGCCCCGCCACCGCTGCCAGCCGCGCGCGGCGTAGAAGGCGTGGGCGTCGTCGGAGGAGCTGAGCGCCCCCAGGTCGTAGGCGCGGTGCACGATGTCCTCCAGGGCGGCGAGCAGGGCCGCGCCGTGCCCCTGCCCGCGGTGTCCGGCCCGTACGGCGACGCCCTCCAGGTAGCCGGTGCGGAGCGCCCGGCCGCCGTGCAGCAGCCGGCGCTGGATGACGGCGCCGTGGCCGATGATCCGGCCGTCCGCCGCCCGGATCAGCGCGTGCAGCCCGCCCAGGGTGTGCGACCAGTCCTCGTCGCTGAACTCGCCGTCGAACGCCTCGTCGAGGAGGGCCCGCAGCTCCGTCCGGGTGGCGGGCTCCAGGTACGCGGTGTGCACGATCTGCGGTGCGGTCATGGCGTCATCCTGACAGCCGGGCGCGGCTACGGCATCCGGGTTCCGGTTGCCTGCTGAAGGTGTGTCAGCACCGGCGGAACGGTTTGCCGGGGGTCAGCATCGGCGGCGTGCGTCAGCGAATCCGTACATTCCAGCGAGGGGTCGTCCTCGCGGTGGTGCTCGCCGCCGCCTCTCCGGTCCTCCCCCGGGCGGTGGCCAAGCCCCCGGTGACGGCCGAGTCCCTGACCGAGGAGGTCAGGGCCCTGCGGGCGGAAGCGGCCGAAGCCAGCGCGACCCATGAACGGCTGCGCCGGCGGCAACTCGACCAGCGCGCCGAACTGGCCGAGCTGCGCGAGCGGCTCGACGCGGAGCGCGAGCGGCTCTCCGGCCTGCGGGACATCGCCGGCCAGCGGGCCCGCGAGCAGTACCGCACCGGTTCGGCGGGCTCCGGCGGCCTGGCCCGGCTGATACTGGCCGACTCCCCCGACATCTTCCTGCACCGGGTGTCCCTGCTGGAGCGCGGCGACCTCGCCGCCCGCCGGCTGCTGGACGAGGTGCTGGAGGCCGAGGCGGCGCTGGCCCGCGACGAGCTGCGCGCCTCCCGCACCCAGGAGCGGCTGCGGCAGGAGGCCGAGCGGCAGCGGGAGATCCGTGAGGAGGTCGGGCGGAAGCTGGCGGCGGCCGAGGAGCGGCTGGCCGAAGCGCGCGCGCTGCGGGCCGAGCGGGAGGCCCGGGCCTCCCGCGCCGCCCGGCAGCGGTCCGCGGCCCCGCTGCCGGCCCCGCCCGCACCGGCGGGCGGCGACTGCGCGAGCGCGGTGCGCGACGCGGAGGAGCTGGCCGAACCGGCCGGCGGCGGGGCGTCCTGGGTGGCGCCGGTGGAGACGTACACCC
>NZ_JBHWJL010000179.1:0-10396 GCF_042731495.1 Streptomyces sp. NPDC059853 | reverse complement strand
CGCGCCCCCGCCCGGGCGCCCCGCGGCGGGGGGGGCGGGGGGGGGGGGGGGCGCCTGCGCGGGGGGCCGGGCCGACCCCGCCGGGCGGCGGGCGCCACCCCGCCACGGTGGGTCAGGCCCGCGGCTGCGGGGCGTTCAGGAGGGTGAGGTTGTCCGTGCCGTCCCAGTCGACGGCGGGCAGCTCCCGTCCGACGTGGAAGAGCGAGGCGGAGGCGCCGAGGGCGAAGTCCTGCTGCGTGCTGATGCTCCGGAGCTGCGCATGACGGTCGAGGTGGTAGTAGTAATAGGCGTCCGGGTAGTCGTGTTCGCGGAGCATCTTGCTCAGGTACATGGCGTCGCCCAGGGCGAAGGTGGCGCCCAGCCCCAGGAGTGGGCTCGCCGCGTGGATCGCGTCCCCGATCAGTGCGATGCGTCCCGAGGACCAGGCCGGCAGGGCGTCGAGGCAGTTCAATTGCACGGGGGTGAGGGTGTCGGCTTCTTCGATCAGTGTGGGTACGGAGCCTTTCCACCCCTGAACGAACGTGAGGAGGTCCGAGCGCAGCGCTGCCTTCGGCTTCTGCTCAAAGCTCTTCGCGGGGATTTTCCGGTCCACGGTGCCCACGAGAACCCAGGAGATGCTCTGCCGGCCCCCCTTGCCGTCGTAGGTCACGAAGCACGTCGCTGTCCGTCCTTCGTAGGAGTTCATGCTGGTCCGGAGTGCGGCGAGCTCATCGCCGGGGAGGCACTGGGGCGAGGACTTTCCGAAGACGCACCACACTCCCGAGTATTTCAAAGGAATGTGCGGGAAGATCAGGGACCGGGTGCGGGATTTGGTTCCGTCCGCCCCGATGAGCAGCGCGCCGTGGGTCGCGGTCCCGTCCTCGAACACGGCTTTGACGTCGTGGGGCGACTCGACCGCCGAATAGAGCTTCTTGCCGTAGTTGACCCGGATCTTCCGCCTCTTGGCCTCGGCGAGCAGCACGTTGAGGAGTTCGGCGCGTCCTATGGAGAGGAACTCTCCGGTTCCTGGCGCCGACCCGTTCCACTCCGTGCGGCCGATGAGTTCGTTCTCACTGGTGAAGAAGCAGGTCGAACTGGCGGCGGTGAAGCTGTTCTCGCGGACTTCATCGAGTATCCCCATGGACGCGAGGACCTCTTGCCCGCTCGGTGCGAGCACGAAGCTTGAGCCGGCCTCCTTGTACACGGGATACGCTTCGTAGACTTCGCTTTCGAATCCTGCCATGTCCAGGCAGATGGACATGGTGAGGCCGGCGACGCCGCCTCCAACGACAAGGACTTTTCCGCTGTCGGTCATGCGAACCTCATGGGTTGATGGTCGGAATGACGGCTTCCGCCGTGCGCAGTCGCCCGGCTCTCGGGCGCGGTCACGGCGTCGACCGTCTTCGGAACGACGGGCGATTCAGTGGCCTTTGGTCACGTCGAGGTCCTTGGGTGTCAGGGCGAACACCACCGCGACGGAGGTCAGCATGATCGCGGCCCCGATGGCGCCGACGAGGGTGAACCCGTGGGTGAAGGCCGCCTGGGCCTGCGCGACTGCCGCGGCCCCGGCCTCCCCGAGGCCGGACAGCACGTGCAGAGCGCCGCCGAGCGATTCCTGTGCCGTGGTCACCTGCGCCGGGTCCAAGCCGACGGCCGTCAGATCGGAGGCCGGCAGTTCGGCACGGTACAGCGCGGCCGCGACGCTGCCGAGAATGGCGACGCCGAGAACCGACCCCAGTTCGTAGGCGGTCTCCTCGATGGCGGCGGCGCTTCCTGCGTGCTCGGCCGGCGTGCCGGACATGATGATCGCCGAGGCGATCGCCAGTGAGCCCATGCCCGCGCCGAGCAGGATCATGAAGGTGGCCATCGGCCCGTAGGTGAGCGGTTCGGGAGCCAGGGCCAGGACGATGAAGCCCGTGCTCGACAGGGCGAGGCCACCGACCAGGACGGTGCGGGCACCGATGCGCTGCGCCAGGATCGGCGCGAGCGGCGAGACGACCGCGGCGGCGATGGCCATCGGCAACAGCCTGACCCCCGCCTGGAGCGGCGACAGTCCCTGGACCAGTTGCAGCCACTGCGCGGCCAGCAGCATGGCCGCGCCCATGGCGAGCGTGGTGAACAAGGCGGCCAGTGTCCCGCCCGTGAACGAGGGCACGGCGAACAGCCGCACCCGCAGCAGCGGGGACTCGCTGGTGAGGCATCGCGCGACGAACCAGGCGAGCAGGGCGAGTGCCGCGCACACGGCGCCGAGTGCCACCAGGTCGGTCAGGCCTTCCTTGGCGATGCGCTTGATTCCCCACACCAGGGCGGCCATGCCGGTGATGGACAGCCCGGTGGCCAGAGCGTCCCAGCGGCCCGGACGAGGATTGCGGGCCTCGGGAAGCAGCAGGACGCCCGCGATGAGGGCGGCCGCCATGAGGGGCACGTTGACCAGGAACGCGGCGTGCCAGGAGAAGTGCTCCAGCAGCAGCCCACCCACGATGGGGCCCACCGCCGCGCCGAGGGAGGCCACCGCCGCCCAGATGCCCAGGGCCCTGGCGCGCTCACCGGGGTCGGTGAACAGGCTGCGGATCATCGACAGCGTGGCGGGCATGATCATCGCGCCGCCCACGCCCAGCAGGGCGCGTACGGCGATGACCACGGGCGCGGACTCGGCCACCAGAATCATCAGCGACGCGGCGCCGAAGATGGTGAAGCCGGTCAGGAGCATGCGTTTGCGACCCCAGCGGTCCCCGAGCGTGCTCATGGTGACCAGCAGCCCGGCCAGGACCAGGGCGTAGACGTCGATGATCCAGAGTTGCTGGGCAGCGGTCGGTGACAGTGCCGCCGCTATCTCGGGCAGGGCGACGGTGAGGATCGTCATATCCATGACGACCACGAGAAGGCTCGCGGCCAGCACGCCCAGAGCGGCCCAGCGTCGGCCCGCCGACAGGTGGCCCGCCGTGGCGGCCGGGGCTTGTTCGGTGTGTGTGGTACTCAAGGCTTCTTCTCCGGGGAGGCGTTCATCAGAGCGGCGATCGCCCTGCGCAGCTCCGCTTCGTCTATGGGCTGCTCGGTGAGCAGGGTGTGCAGGACGACGCCGTCCATGTAGATGGCGATGGCCTTGGCCGCGGCGGGCGAGGTGTAGTCCGAGAGGATCTCCGCCATGCCCTCGGCCCAGCGCCGCGCCAGCGGACGCAGCTTCGGGTCGTACAAGCCGGCGTAGTACAGCACCATCTCGGCCTGCAGGGCGGAGTGGTCGCGCAGCTGGACGGCGAACCCCGCGGCGATGTCTTCGGGGCGCCCTTCGCAGTCCTCGATGTCGCGGGCGAACTCGCGCAGGTCGTCCTCGACCTGGCTGGCGAGCAGTTCCAGGGCGCTGGTGCGCAGGTCGTCCAGAGAGGTGAAGTGGTAGGTGGTGGAGCTCAGCGACACCCCTGCCCGCTCGGCGACCCGCCGGTGAGTCAACGCCTCGTAGCCGTGGTCGGCCATCTCCTGAGCGGCGACCTCCAGCATGGCGCGCCGACGCCCCTGGGGGTCCTTGCGGCCGCTCACGGCTGCCCCCCGCGCTTGTGCGGGCCGACGACCAGGATCCTCATGTGCTGCTCCCTGAAGTGGTACATCTGTACGGTACAAATGTACTGTAACGCGGGAAGCACAAGAACGCGACCTCCCAGCGCACGCCACGCAGCGGGCGGACCGTGAAGGTGTGACCTGCGCACATGCCGCACCGGGCCGCGAGCCCTCAACCCGGCGACCGCCCCCCTGGAGCGCCGCCGAGCCTCATCTCCTGGCCGCCGCCGACGACCGTCTCCACCGCACTCCGGCCCGGCGGAGTGCGGCCCCCCGGGCCCGATCAGCGCCCGGCCGCACCAAGCCCGGCCGCGTCACCCACCTCCCCGGACAGCACACCTAACCGGCGCCGTACGTACGCGACCCCCGTCCGCGCGCGACGCGTTCGCGCAGCGCCGCCACACACTCCCCGCACCCGAAGAGATGCGCGAACCGCGCTCCCGCCCGCGCCGAACCGATCCAGCTGACCGCCACCCCCGAACGCCCGCACAGCGTGCATTCCCCCGTCCGGTACCAGCCGTCCCCCTGCACGGTCAGCACCTCGATCTCCAGCCCGCCCCCGCTGCGCTCGGCGCGCCAGGGGCGGGTCAGGGTCTCGGTGTACTGCCGGTGCCCCGGATGACGGGCGGCGTGGTCCAGCTGCCAGTCCTGTACCTGGCCGAAGTCCACGCTCCGTTCGGACTTCTCGCGGCACAGATCGCACCGCATCCGGTGCGACATCGGCGCCGCGTCGGCCCGCCGGTCACGCCGGCCGAACCACGCACCCAGCCCCACTGCCCTCTCCCTCCTCCAGATCGAACTCAGCCCACACCGTCTTGCCGACCACCAGCGGCGTGACACCCCACCGCGCGGTCAGCGCGGCGATCAGCACCAGCCCGCGCCCGCAGGTCGGTTCGCCCACCACCGGCCGGGCCTCCGGCAGCCGCTCCCCCAGCGCGTCGGTCACCTCCACCCGCAACACGGCGGGCAGCAGCATCAGATGCACGCGGAAGGCGCGCCCGGGCACGCAGCCGTGCAGCAGGGCGTTGCTGGCCAGTTCGCACACGACGAGCGCGGCGTCCTGCGCCAGCCGGGGGCAGCCCCACTCCCCCACCCGCCGCGCGGCTCGCCGCCGGGCGAGCCGCACGCTGCCGGGAACGGGGTTGTAGGAGAGGCGGTCCTGACGGAGCGCCGGGATGGGGTCGGGGACAACAGCCATGGACGATCACACCTTCCACGAGAGTGAGCGGTCGATGACTGACGGTAGGGCCACGGAACGACGGGGATCAAGACGAACGGGGAATTAGTTCCCCAACGAGTGAATGAGCGTGACTCCCGGCCACGGAACGCGGTAAGACTGTCGCTGTGAGTGGATGGAAGAACGCAGGCAACCGGGTATCAACTGTCCTGGGCCGCAAGCTCGGTGGTGAGCTGATGCGACTTCGGGTGGCTTCGGGCAAGTCCCGGCCGGACGCGGCCAAGGTCCTCAGCGCGCACCAGACGAAGCTCGTCAAGATGGAGAGCGGCTGGGTACCGATGCGCGACCCGGACATCCGGGCGCTGTGTGACCTCTATGGCCTGACAGATCAGTCCGAGGTCGAGGAGCTACTCGCCCTTGCCAAGTTGGACCGGGAACGCCGCAAGGCGAAGGGATGGTGGCGATTCGTTTCCGGGGAGAACCCGCTGTGGGAGTACATCGCCATGGAGGATGCGGCCACCCGCATCCGGACGTGGGAACTCTCCTTCATTCCCGGGCTGTTCCAGACAGCGGAGTACACACGAGCCCTGGTCATCGGACATGGGGATTGGGAAGACCCGGCGGAGGTCGAGCCGATCGTTGAGGTTCGGCAGAAACGACAGCAACGCATCCACGGCGAGAATCCACTGGAGCTGTATGTGTTGGTGTGGGAAGCTGCCCTGCGTCAGCTCGTCGGAGGGCCAGAGGTGATGCGCCGCCAGCTTGCCCATGTGATGGAGGTGGCCGAGCTACCGCACATCCGTCTGCAGGTCCTGCCCTTCCGAGCCGGGTCCCATCCCTGTGCTGTCGGACCCTTCCACATCCTGTCCTTCGCCGAGTCCGGCGCGATCGACGTGGTCTACACCGACTCTCATTCGGACATCGTTGTCGTAGAGAATGAAGCGGAGAGCGCGAGGTGCCGAACGTACTTCGAGCGCACCGCCAGGCTCAGCATGTCGCAGCATGATTCGCTTCGGCTGATTGATGACATCCGAAAGGAGATCTGATCGATGAGCACCTATCACTTCCGCAGGTCAAGCTACAGCACTGGTGGGGAGGCGAACCTGTGCGTCGAGGTGGCCACCAATGTCCCCAGCACGGTGGCCGTGCGCGACTCCAAGCGACCCGCCGGCCCCGTCCTCCACCTCTCCCCCGCCGCCTGGACGGCGTTCCTCGCGACCGCGACCGTCGACCGGCGGTAGCCGGGCCGCTGGTGCGGGCGGCGGGGCCCCCGGCCGGTGAAAATGCCTTGCCGGGGGGTCCGCCGCTCTCCCTACACTCACCGGCATGGCATGCCGTATCAGTGAACTGGTCATCGATGTCGCCGATCCCGAGCGGCTCGCCGCGTTCTGGTGTGAGGTGCTCGGCTACGTCGAACTCGGCCGGGAGGACGACGGCAGTATCGAGATCGGGCCGCCCGCCGCCGGGTTCGGCGGGCCGCAGCCGACGCTCGTGCTCAGCCCCAGCACCGACCCCCGGCGGGGCAAGCTGCCGCTGCACCTCGACGTCAGCCCCACCGACCGCGACCAGGACGCCGAGCTGGAACGGCTGCTGGCGCTCGGCGCCAAGCCCGTGGACATCGGCCAGACGGGTGCGGAGACCTGGCACGTACTGTCGGATCCCGAGGGGAACGAGTTCTGCCTGCTCCGCGCCCGGATCGCGCCGGTCTGATCACCCGGTCTGATCACCCGGCTGCCTCCGCCGCGCCACCCGGCCCGTCCGCCGAGGCGCTGAGCGCCGCCGCCAGCCAGGTGAAAGGCGGCGGGCCGTCCGTGCCCGTGTCGGCGGGAGGCGTTCCGTTGATCACGGCGACCAGGGACAGATACCGGTCGTGGGCGGGGTTCGCCGCGAACGGATGGTCCGCGCCTTCCTGTTGTGCCGCCTCCCGCAGCCGCTCGTACTGGCTGTAGAGCCGGGCCAGCCGCGCGCGCCGGGAGCCGTCCGGCTGCGGGGCCAGGTCCCAGGGGACCGCCTGCACGAAGGCGTCGATCAGTTCCTGGACGTGCGGGGCGTCGGCCGGCGTTCCGGCGCGGTGTTCGGCGAGCAGCCGTTCCATGATCGGCGCGCCCTTCTCGTGGATGAAGTGCTGCACCGGGGCGGTGGTCGTGAACCGGCCCTCCGGCGTGCCGTAGGTGTCGCGGAGTTCGGTGCGCACCGCCCTGCGGAACTCCTCGTCCTGGACCAGGTCCGCCAGTTCGAGCCACGCTTCGAGCTGCGCGGTGGTGGGGTCCTCCGGCAGGGCCGGGCGGGCGGTGCGCAGCCTGTCGGCGTGTCCGGGGGTGAGGTCGAGGTCGGTCACCACCTCGGTCCAGAAGGTGTCGATGATCCGCTCGCGTTCCTCGTCGGAGAGGGAGGCGAGCCGGTGCAGCAGCGCGGCCCGGTCGGCGGTTCCGTTCTGCTTGAGGAGTGTGCGCAGCACGGCGCGGCGGGCGCGCAGCGCGCGGCTCTGCCGTTCGACGATCTCCAGGTGGGCGGCGAGCAGCCCGTGCAGGTCGGTCTGGCCGTCCAGCAGTTGCCGGATGCCGTCCAGGCCGGTGTCCAGTTCCCGCAGGGTGCGGACCAGTTCCAGCCGGGCGATGGCGGTGACGTCGTACAGCCGGTGGCCCGCCTCCGTCACCTCCGTGGCGGGGACGATCCCGGCGTCGTCGTAGTAGCGGACGGCGGTGACGCTGAGGCCGGTGCGGCGGGCGACGTCCCCGATCGGGTACAGCTCGGTGTCGTTCATGGCCGCCACTATGGGATCTCCAGTGGCTTGAGATGCAAGCCGTCCCCGCTCGGTCCCCGCTCAGCCCCCGGCGGTCGCGGCCCCTCCCGGCGGTCCCAGCAGCCGGGTGAGCGGGGCGCGGATGTCGGCCGGGACCAGGTTGAGGGCGGCGAAGTCGCCGGGGGCCGCCCAGCGCAGGCGGTAGGTGTTGTCCGGCCCGTGCGGCTCGGCCTCCTCGCCGGACAGCACGGCGCGGCCCCGGACGTCCGTCATGAGGTAGTAGCGGGCCGGGCGGTCGTGGTGGCGGCCGGTCCACACCAGGCGGTCGATGCGGGCGTCGAGTGAGGTCTCCTCCCGCAGCTCCCGGACCGCCGCCGCCTGCGGGGTCTCGCCGTCCTCGACGTGCCCGCCGGGCAGGATGGCGTAGTGGTGCCCCGGGCAGCCGGGCCGGGGGCGGCCGGTGGTGTCGCACAGGGAGCAGCGCTCGCCCGGTTTCCGCTTCCGGAACCGCTGGATGACCAGGACGCGGTGTCCGTCGATGACGACGGCGACCGCCCGGGGGATCGGCATCCCCTGATGGTGGCAGCGTGGCGCGGGACCGGCCAGTGGGCCATCCGGGCGGCGCCGGTCGCGGCTTTTCCGGGGGTATGGAGGGGTTTCTGGGGGCCCATACGCAGTTCGGCGCTCGGATGTTGCAGCGAGGACGGGCCAAAAGTGCACTCGGAGAGGGCCGAAGGGGCTGCCTGAAAGGGCATCCGGTGCAACGGAACCCGGACACGCGCGGAATCGATTGATGATCGCCGCGCCCCTACGGTGGAGCCATCGGCAAGACACCGCCCACACCCCCCGCAGATGGAGACTCCGATGCGTACGCGCCGCGCCACCCGTTCCGCCCGCCTGGCCCTGGCCATCACCGCCGCCGCCGCTCTCACCGCCACCCTCACCGCGTGTGAGGACGAGGTCGTCGACAACGGCGCCGCCGGCTCCGACTCCGCCGGAGCCGGCGGCAGTGACCGCGACGGCGACGGCGGCTCCGGGGACACGACCGAGGACGAGACGGCCGAGGGGGACGCCGGGCGCGACGGCTCCGGTGACGGCGAGGGCAACCCGGTGGAGCAGAGCTGCGGCACCACCGACCTGACCTTCACGGTGAGCACGGAGACCCAGGCCGGCGGCTACTTCCTGGTGACCGCCCAGGCCAACGAGGGCGTCACCTGCCACCTGGAGGGCTCCTACCCGGGCGCCGCGTTCGGCTCCGCCGAGGAGAGCCACGCCGGCCCGGCAGGACACGCCGTCGGCGACACCATCAAGCTCTCCGGTGACGCCGTCGCCTACGCGGGCATCAGCCCGAAGACCACCAACGACGACCACGGCGTGGAGTACGAGCAGCTGATCGTCGGCATCCTCGGCGACGAGAGCGACCCGGTGAGCTTCCGGCTGGACGAGCCGGTCCTGGTGGACCAGCCGGTCGCCACCAACTGGACGACCGACCCGGCCGAGGCCGTTCCGTTCTCCAAGTGATCCGGTGGTCAGTGACACGGTGATCCGCCGGGCCGGGGGCGAGATGGGGACGTTCCCCGCTCGCCCCCGCAGGCCGTCACGGGAAGTTGCGCAGCGGGTCCCGGCCCGTCGTCCAGGACACGCCGAGCCGCTGCCGGGCCACCCGCCAGCCGTCCGGGCCGCGCCGGAACTCCCAGTCGTACGGGCCACCCATCGCGTACGGGTCGGCCGGGTCGGTGCCGGTGGCGACGAACCACATGTACCCGGTGCCGGTGGCCGTCCCGCCGTGCACCTCGATGTGCAGATTGAGGATGTGGTGCTGCATGGCCGGGTACGCCGCCTCCGCCTCCTCCACCGTGGCGCGGATCGCGTCCCGGCCGTGTACGGGGCCCCACGGGCCGAACTCCAGCACCGCGTCCGGCGTCCAGCCGGCGATCCAGGTGCCGAAGTCCTTGCGGTCCAGCGCCCGCCAGCCGCGCAGCAGCAGGCCGCGTACCGCTTCCTTGTCCTCCAGCAGCCGCAGCCGCTGCTCCGGGGTCACTGGGCGCTCCCGGCGGGGCGGACGACGATCTCGTTGACGTCGACATGCGGCGGCTGCGCGAGGGCGTAGGCGATCGCGTCCGCGACGGACTCGGCGGGCAGCGCCACCGCCCGGTACGCGCGCATGGCCTCCCGGGCCTCCGGGTCCCCGATGTGGTCGGCGAGTTCTGAGGTGGTGACGCCGGGCGAGACGACGGTGACCCGCAGGGAGCCGTCCGACTCCTGGCGCAGCCCCTCGCTCAGCGCGCGGACCGCGAACTTGGTGGCGCAGTACACGGCGGCGGTGGGCACCACCTCGTGCGCGCCGACCGAGGCGACGGTGATCAGATGCCCGCCGCCCTGGGTGCCCATCACCGGCAGCGCGGCGGCGAAGCCGTGCAGGACGCCGCGCAGGTTGACGTCGATCATCCGGTCCCACTCGTCGGTGCGCAGCGCGTGCAGGGGCGAGAGCGGCATGACGCCGGCGTTGTTGACCAGGACGTCGAGGCGGCCGTGGAGTTTCCGGGCGGCGGCCACGAACTCCTGGAACGAGAGGGGGTCGGTGACGTCCAGCGGGCGGTGGTCGGCGGTGCCGCCGGCGGCGGTGATCCCGGCGGTCAGCGCGGCGAGCCGGTCGGTGCGGCGCGCGCCGAGCAGCACCCGGTGGCCGTCGGCGGCCAGCCGGCGGGCGGTCGCCTCGCCGATGCCGCTGCTGGCTCCGGTGATCGCGACGACGCGGGGTTCGGTCATGGTGGTGGTGCTCCCTATCGGTTCCTGGGTGCCTTCGGGTTCTGCCGGGGGCGTACGGGGTGTTCCCGGGGCGCTCTCGGTGGGTCCTCGGGGCCGGACCGCCCCTCGGCCCGGTCGAGTCTGGGCGCGGCGCGGAGGGCGGACCAGGACGGACGGTGCCTGGGTGTGCCACACCC
>NZ_JBHWJL010000178.1:0-10435 GCF_042731495.1 Streptomyces sp. NPDC059853 | reverse complement strand
GACGGCGGCTACTCGACGTCCACCAGGGAGGGCTTGGCGTCGGCCGAGCGCTCCGCGAGCGGGACGATCTCCTGCTGGCTGGCGAGCAGTTGCTGCCGGTCGGCGCCGGCCGCGCTGACCCGGGAGATGCCGGCCTCGCGCAGGGTCAGCCGCTCGGTGTCGATGCGGACGACCTTCCAGGCGAGCCGGGTCTTCTCCAGGCTCCAGATGAAGACGGCGCTGATGTCCACCTCGTACCAGCGCATGCCGTGCCGGGCGGAGCGCGGGAACGCGTGGTGGTTGTTGTGCCAGGCCTCCCCGAAGGAGGGGATGGCGAGCCAGGCGACGTTGCGGGACTCGTCGGTGGTGGTGAAGCGGCGGCGGCCGAAGACGTGGCCGATGGAGTTCACCGCGTACGTGAGGTGGTTGACGAGGAACAGCCGCACCAGGCCGCCCCACAGCATGCCGGTGAGCAGCGCCGTCCAGTCGCCGCCGGTGAAGGCGAAGCCGAGCAGACCGGGCAGGGCGATACCGGCGAGGACGACGAGGACGAAGTTCTCGCTGATCCAGCGCAGCGGCTTCTCGCGGGTCAGGTCGGGGCAGTAGCGCAGCGGGTCGGAGGTGAGCCCGGTGTCGAAGAGCCAGCCGAGGTGGGCGTGCCAGACGCCGGCCAGGGTGCCCTTGACGCCGGGTTCGAAGCCCAGGTGCGGGCTGTGCGGGTCGCCTTCCTTGTCGGCGACGCGGTGGTGCCTGCGGTGGTGGGCGGCCCAGATGATGGGCGGGCCCTGGCCGGCCATGGCGCCCCAGGTGGCCAGGGTGTAGCGGATCGGCTTGTACGTCTCGAAGGAGCGGTGGGTGAGCATCCGGTGGTAGCCGGTGGAGACGCCGAACCCGCAGATCACGTACATGATCACCAGGACCGCGAGGTCGCTCCAGCCGAAGATGCGGTTCCACAGCAGGACCATCGCGGCGATGATCCCGATCAGGGGGATGATGGACGCCGCCAGGATGAACCAGCGGTGTTCCTTGCCGTCCATGCGTCAGGTGCCTTTCCGGGTCGGGTCGGACAGGGAGTGCCGGTTCAGGAGGTTCCGGCGGATCCGGCGGATCCGGCGGATCCGGCGGACGTGCCGGTGGCGGCGGCCGTGGCGGCGGCCGCGACGCGGTTGAGCCGGTCCATGCGGGTGGCCAGCGTCATCCGGCCCTCCAGCCGGAAGGCGGGCGGGCGGCGGCCGTCCACGTCGTCGAAGCCGTACTCCTCGGCCAGGTCCCCGGTGGTGAGGACGGTGCCGGCCCGCTCGGCGACGGCGGGGTCGGCGGCGAGGTGGGCGACGGCGCGGCCCACGTACTCCACGGAGTGCAGGACGGCGGCGGGCCCGGCGCTCAGCGCCTCCCAGGCGGCCTCGACCCGCTCGGTGCGGACGAACCCGGGGTGCAGGGCGAGCGCGGTGACCCCGTGTTTGCGCAGGTCGGCGGCGAAGGCCCGGTTCAGGCGGTCGGAGCCGTGCTTGAACACGTCGTAGGCGGCCTGCCCGAGGTAGGTGTCGCCGTCGGTGAAGCCGATGCCGATGACGAGTCCGGCGCGCTGCGGCAGCATCAGCGGGACGAGCAGCCGCGTCACGTCGTACTGGGCGCGCAGCGAGGCGGCGCACAGGTCGTAGCGCCACATCGGCTGCTGCCAGAACGGGGCGTCGAAGCGTACTTCGGCGGAGCGTTCGTAGCCGGCCCAGGCGTTGTTGACGAGCAGGTCGAGCCGGCCGTGCCGCTCGCGCACCAGGCCGGCGAGCGCCTCGTTGTCGGCGTCGCGGGTGTGGTCGCAGCGCACCGGGATGCCGGTGCCGCCGCGTGCGGTGATCTCCTCGGCGACGTCCTCGACGGTGCCGGGCAGGCCCTCGGTACGGTCGCCGGTGCGGGAGGAGCGGCCGGTGACGTACACGGTGGCGCCGGCCGCGCCGAGCGCGAGCGCGATGCCGCGGCCCACGCCGCGGCTGGCGCCGGTCACCACGGCCACGGTGCCGTCCAGCCGGGGCGGGCGGGGGCCTTCGCCTTCTGCCATGGGTCAGTTCCCTTCGGAGGGGGCCGACGCGTACCGCAGGGTGCGCAGGTAGGCGTCGGTGTCGCGGATGTCGGGCAGCCCGAAGCGGGCGCGCAGTTCGGGCAGGGAGGTGGGCAGGACGCCGCCGGAGGCCATGGTGACCTCGCTGACGTCGCGCAGCACCGACAGATAGGAGCGGGCGAGCGGGGTGAGGCCGGACAGGTCCCGGCCGCGCTCGCTGTCGGGGTGCACGACGGGCACCTGCGGCAGGGTGCGGCCCAGGCTCGCGGCGTGCTCGGCGCACACGGCGAGGGTGGTCTCCATGTCCATCGCCTCCGGGCCGTAGGTGACCCAGAACTCGCCCTCGTCCACGCCCTGTTCGATGGCGCGCAGCACCGCCTTGGAGAGCAGGTCCTGGGGCACGATGTCGGTGCGGTTGCCGGGGTGGGCGAGGATGAACGGGGCGCGGCCCCGGCACATCCAGTCCGACAGCAGCTGGACGACCTGGCCACGGGAGGTCCAGCCGGTGCGGGAGTCGCCGATGAGGTTGGTGGGGCGGAAGACGGTGTGCGGGACGCCGCTCTTGGCCAACAGCTGTTCGGCGGTGAGCTTGGAGCGGACGTACGGGGCGGTGATGTTGGTGTCCGGCAGCGGGGCCGCCGCGCCGGGCAGCAGGGCGGCGACGAACGCGGTGGACATGAAGTGCACGGCGGCACCGGCCGTTTCGGCGAACTCGGCGACGCGGCGGGTGCCTTCGATGTTGACCGGCTCGTACCGTTCGGCGGGCAGGCCCCATTCGGTGAGCCCGGCCGAGTGGATGACGACATCGACCTCGGCGGCCAGCACCCGGTAGGTGCCGGCGTCCAGGCCGAACCGGTCCCGGGTGAGGTCGCAGTGCACGGTGCGCACCGCGCGGCCGGCGTCGATGGGGCCGCGGGCGGCGGCGATCAACCGGACGTCGGCGGGCTCGCGCAGCAGCGACTGGCCGACGACGCCGCCGGCGCCGGTGAGCAGGACGGTGGGCGCGCTCATGACCGGCCCTCCCGCCACTCCATCAGCCGGGTCACGCCGCGTACGCCGGCCGCCAGCAGCGGCTCGGGCGGGAAGGACGGCTGGGAGCGGCCGGGGCCGTCCACGTACAGCAGCCGGGTGAAGTCGGAGTCCTTGCCGAGGACGAGGTCGCGCAGCACCTTGCCGCCGGTGTGGGTGGCGGAGATGCCGTTGCCGCAGAAGCCGTACCCGTACAGGATGTTGCCGGGCAGGGTGCCGAAGTGCGGGGCGAAGTCGCGGGTGATGTCGATGGTGCCGCCGTAGGCGTAGCGGAACCGTACGTCGTCCCACATCGGGAAAAACCGCCGGAACTCGCGGAGCAGTTCGCGGTAGGCGCGCGGCTCGTTCATGCGGCGGCGGCGCAGGTCGCGGCCGGCGAAGTACAGCACCGGGCCGCCCGCCCACAGCACGCGGTTGTCGGCGGTGAAGCGGGCGCAGGTGAGGAACGTCTTGGCCTCGACCAGTCCCTCGCGGCCCGCCCAGGCGATCCGGCCCAGCTGGGCGTCGGTCAGCGGGTCGCTGACCAGGGCGTAGCTCCACACCGGCAGGACCTTGTTGCGGAAGCCGGGGAAGGTGAACTGGTGGGCGTTGGCCGCCAGGACGACCTTGTTGGCGGTGATCTTGCCGCCGGGGGTGTGCACGGTGGGCCGGACGCCGGGCCGCACGCGCAGCGCCGGGGTGCGGTCGTGGATCGTGACGCCCTGCTCGCGGACGACGCGGGCCAGGCCCCGGGCCAGCTTGTACGGGTTGATCAGCGCGCCGCCGGTGCGCAGCGCGCCGGTGAGGGCCGGGGAGCCGATGATGTCGCGGGTGGCGCGGGCGTCCAGGAGTTCGGGCGCGGCGCCGCCGCTGAGCCGGGCGGCGAGCGCCCGGTCGTGGGCGAGCCGCTTGAGCTGGGCGGGGCTGGTGGCGGCCAGCAGGTAGTCGTTGGCCTCCCAGTCGGCGTCGATCCTGTTGCGGCGCAGGAAGCGGCCGATCTCCAGGATGGAGCGGCCCACGGCCTGGGACGCCTCGGCGGTGCGGCGCTCGCCGAACCGCTCGACCAGGGCCTGGATGTCCTTGCCGATGGTCGGGGTGACGAAGCCGTCGGCGCGGCCGGAGGCGCCGTAGCCGGAGTGTTCGGCCTCCACGACGTGGATGTCGAGGGCCGGTTCGGCCTGCTGGAGGAAGTGCGCGGTCCACAGGCCCGCGTAGCCTCCGCCGACGACGGCGACATCGCAGTCGATGTTCTCGCGCAGTGGCGGTCCGGGCTCGGCCGGTGCGGTCTCGTGCCAGTAGACCACCTTTTTCAGCTCGTCCAGGCGCATGTCACCGCACCTTTTCGAAGGTGATGCGGGCGAGTCCGAGATGGCGCCGGTCGAAATGGTCGGCGGCGGAGCGCAGATAGCGCTCGTAATGCGCGGTGGTCTCCTCGCCGACGAGCGCGATCGCCTCGGTGCGGCGGGCGGTGAGGCGGCGGTGCCATGCGCGCAGGGTGCGGCTGTAGTGCGGGGCGTCGTTGCGGAGCGAGACGACGTCGAATCGCCGCTCGGCGCCGTGGATCACTTCGGAGAGGGCGGGGATTTCCGACTCCGGGAAAATCATGTCCATGATGAACAGCTGGTCGCGGACCGTGGCCCGGTCCATGACGACGTTGTTTCCCTTGACATTGGTCTGGAGCGCGAGCCGGCCGCCCGGCGGCAGCCAGCCGGCGCACCGCTCGAAGAACTCCCGGTAGGCGGCGACCCGTTCGGCGCGCGGCAGGCCGGGCGCGGCGAAGTGCTCGAAGGCGCCGATGGAGATGATGGCGTCGTAGCCGCCCCCCTCGGGGCGGTGCTCCTGCCAGGGTTCGAGCCGCACCTCGACGCCGGGCGGCGCCTGCTCCCGTACCAGCGCGGCCTGGGTCGCGCTCAGGGTCAGCCCGACCGCCTCCGGTACCTCATACACCTCGGCGAGCCGGCGCAGCAGGCTGCCCCAGCCGCAGCCGATGTCCAGCACCCGGCGGGCGCGGCCGGCCCCGGCCTGCTCGATGAGGTGGTCCAGCTTGCGGCGCTGGGCGCACTCCAGGGTCTCGGCCGGGTCGGCCGGCTCCTGGTAGAGCGCGCAGGTGTAGGTGAGCGAGGTGTCCAGCCACAGGGCGTAGAAGGCGTCGGAGACGTCGTAGTGGTGCTGGATGGCCTCGGCGGTGGCGCCCTGGTTGCGGACGGCGCCGGGCGCGGGCGCCGGGGCGGGGGCGCTCATGCCTCCACGCTGCCGAGCTTCGTGGCGCGGGCCAGTTCGACCAGGTCGCCGACCGTCTTCACATTGGCGGCCTGGCCGGGGTCGAATTCGATGCCCACCTCGTCCTCGATCGCGTAGACGATATCGGCGATCTGGAGGCTGGAAAGGCCCACGGTTTCGAATTCCGTATCGGCGTTGAGCGTGTGCTGGGCCGCCTTGGCGCCCAGCTTCTTCGCCATGAGATCGCAGACCATGGAAACGGTGACCATCGGGAACTCCCTGGCTGTCCGGTGGATGGAGGACCACACCCTAGGTCGGCGGCGGCGGGCGGCGGCATGGCAATCCGCTAGCAGCAATCTGCCAGGGCCCGCGCCCTGCCATGGATGGCAAGTTGCTGCGGGTGGCGGGGAGTTGGCGCGCGGCATAGAAAGTCCTGACCCCCGCACCACGACTTCCCGGATCGGGCCACCATCATGGGTCACTCATCGCGCACGGTTGATTACATCGTCGCTTTCCTGAGGAATCAGGGAGTGCACGATGTGTTCGGAGTGGACGGAGCGAATATCGAGGATCTTTACGACGCGGTGCAGTCGGCCGGGGCGCCGCTGCGGGCCCTGGTGGCCAAGCACGAGTTCTCGGCCGCGACGATGGCCGACGGCTACCACCGCGCCTGCGGCCGCCCGGCGGCGGTCGCCGCCACCTCGGGCGCCGGGGCGATGAACCTGGTGCCGGGGCTCGCGGAGCTGCGCGCCTCGCGGGTCCCGGCACTGGCTCTGATCGGCCAGCCCCCGGCGGCACTCGACGGCACCGGCTCCTTCCAGGAGACCTCCGGCGCGGCCGGCACGATGGACGCGGAGCGGCTGTTCGCGGAGATCGGCGTCTTCTGCGCCCGGGTGCGGGAGCCCGGTGAGATCGTGACGCTGCTGCCGCGCGCGTGGACGGCCGCGCTGACGGGGCCGGGACCGGCCGTTCTGCTGCTGCCGAAGGATGTGCAGCAGGCGGTACTCGGTGCGGACGCCGCGGCGGGAGGCGGCCCGGGCCCGGTCGAGGTGCCCGGACGTCCGCTCTCCCCGGAGCGGACCCGCCGGGAGGCGGTGCGCGTCCTGGCCCGTGCGGCGGCAGAGGGCGAGGTCGTCGTGCTGGCGGGCCCCGGGGTGATCCGGGCGGACGCCCGGGACGAACTGGCCGCCCTGGCCTCGGCGCTGGACGCGCCGGTGGCGGTGGCGCCGGACGCCAAGGACGTCTTCGACAACGGCGATCCGCGCTGCCTGGGCGTGCTCGGGCCCTCCGGGGTGCCGGAGACGGACCGGCGGATCGAGGCGGCGGCGGCCGTGGTGCTGGCCGGCAACCAGTTGCCGCAGCTGGCGGGCGGCGCGCTGCGCGCGCGGCTGGCCGGCGTCCCGGTGGTGAGCGTGGACGGCGGCACGGCACCGCTGCTGCCGGAGGACCACCCGCGGCTGATCCGGCTGACCGGCCCGATCGCGGCGGAACTGGACACGCTGGCGGGCGCGTTGCGGGCGGCAGGAGGCGCGGCGGCGTCGGCGTCGGCGTCTGCGGGCGCCCCGGCGTCAGCGGCGCTGCCGAGAACGGCGGCGGCCACCGCCGTACCCGCCCCGCCGGACGGCGCGCCGCTCGACCTGCCCACCGCCCTCGGCGTCCTCGCCCGCCGTCTTCCCGACACCGCCCAGCTCGTCGTCGATGCCGGGAACACCGGCGCCACCACCGTCCACCAGGTGCCCGCCCCGGCCAAGGGCCGGTTCATCACCGCGCTCGGCATGGGCGGCATGGGCCACAGCTTCGGCGCCGGGATCGGGGCCGCGCTCGCCACCGGGGCGCCCACGTACGTCGTCGCCGGGGACGGCGCGTTCTACATGCACGGCATGGAGATCCACACCGCCGCCGAACTCGGCCTGCCCATCACGTTCCTGATCGTCAACAACAACGCGCACGCCATGTGCCACACCCGCGAGCAGGTGTTCTTCTCCGGCGACTACACCTACAACCTCTTCCGGCCCGCCCGCATCGGCGCCGGGGTCGCCGCCCTGTTCCCCGGGGTGCGGGCGCTGCACGCGGCCGACGCCGCCGCACTCGACCGGGCGCTGGCCGAGCCGCCGGACGGACGCCCCGTCCTGATCTCCATCGACACCGACCCGCACCAGGTACCGCCGTTCCGGCCGTTCCACACCCACAGATAGGACCGCCATGTCCAGCAGCATCGACGACATCCCCGGCCTGATCCGGATCGAGAACACCCCGCAGGAGCAGGCCATCGGCCTCGCCGCCTCCTACACCCCGGGCCCCTCCCCGTTCGTCACCGTCGAGGAGTACATCGACGCCCCGCCGCAGGCCGTGCACGCCTACCTCAGCGACATCCGCAACCTCGACGAGTTCACCTACAGCACCCGCGCCTTCCGGCCCGTCGAGGGCAAGCCGGGCCTGTACGAGGGCCGGGACCCGCTCGCGCACCCCGACACCAGGATCTTCATGCGGGTCGAGTCCGACCCGTCCGCGCTCACCGTCGACATGCACTGCGCCTGGGACCAGGGCGAGGAGCTGTGGATGGTGTACCTGCACCGGATCGTCGACGCGCGGACCGTCCTCGGCAAGCCCGGCTCCGTCGTGCTGTGGACCAACAGCCGCCACCCGTACTACGACAAGAACCCGTTCCCCGAGCTGTCCCCCGCCCCCGAGCGGCCCTGGGTCGGCGACTTCTGGGACATCTTCGCCGCCGCGCACGCCCTCGAACTCCAGAACCTCAAGCGCATCCTGGAGCACCGGCACGGGGGCGGCGCCGCGTGAAAACCGTCAGCCTGCTGGAGGTCGCCTCCTACCTCCCGCCCCGCAAGGTGCCCACCCAGTACTTCCTCGACCACCAGGACCCGGACAGCCCGCTGGCCGACAGCACCATGTTCGGCGCGCCCGCCTTCCGGCACCACGTGGACCGCGACGAGAGCGCGGCCGACATGATCGAGAAGGCCGCCCGCGTCCTGCTGGACCGCATCGGGCCGCGCGAGGCGTCCCAGATCGACGTGGTGCTCACCAACGTCCTGCTGCCCGATCTGCCGATCACCGGCGCCGGGGCGGAGGTCAGCCACCGGCTCGGGCTGCGCCCCGACTGGGTGCTGGACGCGCACAACGGCGGCTGCGCCTCGTTCATCCACATGCTGCGGCTGGCCCGGGTGCTGATCGGCAGCGGGCAGGCGCGCGCCGCGCTGCTGTGCAACGTGCAGAACTGCGCCGGGAACGTCATGACCCAGTCGGAGGTGCGCAAGCTGCCCGAGGCGGTGGTGCCGGGCGACGGCTGCGGTGTCGCCTACGTCGCCGCCTCCGAGGAGTCCCCGGTGCTGGCGATCGAGACCCGCAACCTGGGCGAGTACGCCAAGGACTGCGGGCTGACGCTCGCGGACGGCCGCAAGTACTGGGAGCCGGGCGAGTCCCAGGTGCACGTCGGGTTCACGCCCGGCAAGATCGCCGACATCGTCGAGCGCGGCAACCGGCTGGTGCCCGAGACGGTGCGCGCGGTGTGCGACCGGCTCGACATCGAACCGGGGGACCTGGACACGCTGATCACCAACCAGCCGAACCGGGTGTTCCTGCGCAAGTGGCAGGAGCGGCTGGACATCAAGCCGGACCGGCACCTGGACACCTACGACCGGTTCGGGAACCTGTTCGGCGCGGCGGTTCCGGTGACCCTGGACCACGGGCTGCGGGAGGGCCGGATCAGGGACGGCTCGCTGCTGATGCTGGCCGGGTTCGCGCACGCCGGTGACTTCGCCGGGGCGGCGGCCGTCCGGTGGCGGGCCGCCGCGTGAGGATCCGGGGCCCGGTGCGGCCGCACCCGCGCCGGGCCCCGGTGTGCCTACGTCCGGCCGGTGCCGTCACCCCCGCTCACGGCGTCGCCCGGGCCGGCGACGGCGGCCACCAGCGCGCGGCCCAGCGGGAGTTCGGCCACCGGCCAGCGCCCGCCGCCCGGCGGCCGGACGGTGCCCGCCCGGTGCCCGGCCGGCCAGGCGCCGGCCAGCACCTCGATGGCGTGCAGCCCAGCGGCCGTCCCGGTGCCCAGCACCTTGCCGACCGCTTCCTTGCGCACCCAGCCGCGCAGCGCCTCGCGCTGCCGCCACGCCGCCGGGAGGCCCGCGATCCGCTCCCGCTCGGCGGCGCTGAAGCAGCGCCGCAGCACGGCGGGCCCGACGCCGCCGCCCGGTGTGTCGCCGGCCGCCTCCTCCACATCGACCCCGACCGGCCCCGTGGCCGACAGCGCCAGCAGCCACCAGGGGCCGGAGCGGGACACGCTCAGCCACAACCGGCGCTCCCGGCCCAGCAGGACGGGCGGCCCGTGCCGCTCGCTGCCGCAGCCGGGGCACGGGGCGCGGCCCCAGGCGAGCCGGTCGGGCGCGGTGCCGAGCGCGGCGCCCAGGGTGCGGCGGATGCCGGCCCGGGCGGCGATGTAGTGGGCGCGGGCGGCCGGGTCGGCGATGCGGTGGGCGCGGGCCCGTTCCGTCCCGTCCAGCAGGGCGCCGTCCACGTCCGGGCGGGGCGCCGCCGGGGCGTGGCCGAGCCAGACCGCGCACCGCAGCCCGGGCACGGTCAGCCGGCGCGCTGCCCCAGGATGCGGGCCACGTGAACGCGCGAGGGGCAGCCGAGCTTGCGCATGACCTGCCGCAGATGGTTGACGACGGTCCATTCGGAGATCTCCAGTTCCCGGCTGATCTGACGGTTGGTGAGGCCCTTGGCGACCAGCAGGGCCACCTCGTGCTGGCGCGGGGTGAGTCCGTCGCCGGGCAGCACCGCGGGGACCGCGTCCCGGGGCGCCGGGGCCGAGTCCGGGGCCTGGGCCGGGGGTGGCTCGGGCAGGACCAGGGGCACCGGCACGGGTACGGCGACGGGTGCGGGCAGGGCCAGGGTCATGGGCGCGGGCTGCGGCCCCGGGGCCGCCCGCCGGGCGTCCTGGAGGGCGGCGAGCACGTCCTCGGCCTGGTACGGGAAGCCCGCCTCGGCCCGTCCGCTCAGGGCGATGGCGCGGCGCAGGGCGTTCGCCGCCCGGTCGGGGTCGCCGGTACGGGCGGCCAGCCGGGCCAGGGTGAGCAGCGCGGCGGCGGCCGGGCCACGCGCGGGCGGGCCGCCGGGGGGGGCGGCGTATTCGGCGCTCTCCTCCAGTTGCGCGGCGTACTC
>NZ_JBHWJL010000177.1:0-10447 GCF_042731495.1 Streptomyces sp. NPDC059853 | reverse complement strand
CGAAGGCGTTGACCGACTCGGCCTGCGCCAGGCGCTGCACCTCGCTGGAGCGGGTGGGCGGCTGGTAGCGGGAGTACAGCGACCGGTCGCCGCCCTTGGAGTTGAAGTGGTTGGCGACGACGATCACCGGGGTGCCGCGGAAGCTGAACTCCCCGGCCAGCGGCTTGCGGCTGGACTCCCACGCCGGGTTGGCCGGGTCGACGCGGCCGGGGGAGAGGGTCAGCGCCGCCTTGCCGCGCTGCTTCACCACGGAGGTGGCGGTGGTCGCGTCGCCGCCCGGCCGGTCGGTGAAGGAGACCCGGTCCGGGTTGAAGAGGAAGACATTGCGGATGTTGCCGCCGGGCTGTCCGCCGTCCCGGCCGTCCTCGGGGTCGATGCCGCGCCAGGCGTAGCGCGGACCGCCGGCCGCGACGATGGCGTCGGTGAACCGGGTCAGGGTGACGTCCGCCGTGACGGTGCCGTCGTCGGCCGGGCCGCTGTCGTCCTGGATCTCCTCCAGGGCGATGATGTCGGGGGAGGCGAGGTGGTTCACCACGCCCGCCGCCAGCCGGTCGAACTTCGCCTGGTCGTTGGCGGGGTTGAGGTTCTCCACGTTGTACGCGGCGACCGCGAGTTCCTTGCGGTCCTGGGCGCGGGTCGTCTCCGGCTCGGTGCCGCCGGGGACCACGGTGCCCAGCTCGCGGGCGGCCAGCAGATAGCCGCCGAACTCGTCGTAGTCCAGCGGGCCCTCGGTGACCCCGCCGAGGGTGTCACCGGTGTTCGCGGTGGGGAACGGCTGCTGCGCCACCGGTATCAGCGATTCGACCTTCAGGCGCCCCGGGTTCGGGTCGTCGTAGGAGGCGTAGCGGGTGCCGCCCCGGGAGGTGGGGTTCACCTCGGGCTGGAGCGTGACCCACAGCTCGTAGTACGCGGTGCTGGGGCCGGTGATCGCGGCGTCCTCGATCCGGACGTTCATCCCCTCCAGCGACGCGAACAGATCGAGCGCGTACTTCTCCGGCCGAAGCGGCAGGTTCTCGATGCTGCCGCCGTCGGCCGGGTCGCCCTCGGGCGCGTAGGCGGCCGGGATCGCGTCGGCGTCCAGCACGACGGGGTCGGGGAGTTCGTTGCCCGAGGAGAGCACCGAGACGGTGGGCCGGGAGATCTGGGTGAGCGAGGTGTCGCCGCGCGCGATACCGCCGTAGTAGTACTCGGTGACGGTGCCGCTGACGGTGACCGCGTCGCCGACCGCCACGGTCGGCGTGGCGTTGGTGAAGACGAAGATGCCCTCGCTGGTGGCCGGGTCGTCGTCGGGGCGCGGGTCCTGGATCCAGAAGCCGCGCGAACCGTAGGCGCGCACCCCGGTGACGATGCCGGCCACATCGGTGACCTGCTCGCCCACGTGCGGCGAGATCCGGGTGTTCCCCTGGATGTCGTGGATGCGCAGCTCACCGGCCTCGGTGGCGGTCGCCGTGAACGGCGAGGTGACCAGCAGGGTGGCGCCGAGGGCGGCGGAGACGGTGAACGCGCCCACGGCGGTGGCGCGTCTGGACGGGCGGGACAGAGCGATCACGGGCCCTCCGGGGCGGTACGTGGATCCTGACGGCGTTTCTACGCGCGTAAAAATCCCGTACCCGCCCGGTGTTGTCAACGCCCGGCCGGCGACATCCCCGTGAACCCGCGTGGAAGGCCCGCCGGACCGTGGGCGCTGTCTTTGGGCGTGCTGTGGATCACGCTCTAGGCTGGGCCGACGCCGACCGCCATCGTTGCCGAGGAGCCCCCCTTCATGTCCGGTGCGGACCTGCCCACCCTGCCCCCCGTGCGGCTGCCCGCCGAGGCGGAACTGGCGCGCGACGCGCTGGCCGTCCCGCTGGTCTCCCGCGCCGCCGCCCTCGCCCGCTGGGCGGAACCCGGCGTCCCCGTCGGCGCCGGGGCGGAACTGCTCGCCGCCTCACTGGCCGGGGCGGTGACCGTCCTCGGCCTGGAGGCGGAGGAGTACGGCACGGAGCTGGCCGTCGAGGCGTGGAACTTCGCGGTGGACACCGGCCTGGTGGAGATCACCGAGGAGGACGAGGACGCCGGGACCGCGACCGCCGCCCCCGGCGCCGACCTCGACCGGCTCACCGGCGGCGCCCCCGAGGAGATCCTGGACCTGTGGGCGGACGGCCTGGAAGCCGTGCTCGCCGACGCGGCGACCCCCACCCTGGAGGATCTGCTGGGCGAGGACCTGGAATCGCTCGACCCGGCCGGTCTCGACCTCGACGCGCTGGACTGGGACGCCGACGAGGAGGCCGCCTTCCTGGACTCCGCGCTGGCCCAGCTCTACCTGCTGGCCGCCACCGACGAGAAGGTAGCCGCCGGGGCGATGGTCCCGCTCCCCGTGGTGGCCGCTGCCCTGGTCGTCCCGGACGAGGAGGAGGCCGGGGCCGAGGGCGGCGGCGAGCCGAGCGACGAGACCCTGGAGGAGGTCTCGGCCGTTATGATGCGCCTGGACGAACAGTTCCGGGTCCTGGAGGGCACCGGCCTGCTGGAGTACGACCCGGTGGACCCCGCGCTCATCGTCGAGGAGAGCGAGGGCGAGGAGGGCCCGGTCCCCGGACTCCCGGCCGAGGAGGAGGACCTGACCCGGTACGGCCAGGTGCGGCTCACCCCGCTCGGCGTCTACGGCGTACGGCGCCGGATGCGGGAGGCGGGCCTGGACGCCCCGGCCGTCGGCGACCTGGCGACGGCGGACGCCGCCCCGCTGCTCCTGGCGCTGCCGGGCCGCGCGCACGGCGCGGCCCGGGCGGAGGCCGAGGGCTGGCTGGCGGGCCGCGACCCGCTGACCGCCGCCCGCGACCTGCTGGCGGCGGCGCGCGGCACCGACCCGCAGGCGCCGCTGCGGCGGCTCGGCTGCCAGCTGGCGCTCTCCCTGCTGGACACGGCGGCGGAACCGGCCCTGCGCGAGGTGCTGGACGATCCGGAACTCGGCGGCCTGGCCCGGGTGTGGCTGGCGGACCGGCACGCGGCCGGTGTCCCGGCGCCCGGCCAGGAGATGGTCTACTGGCTGACCGTCGACACCCTCGCCGCCCAACTGGCCACCGTGGACGAGGAGGACCCGCGCGAGGCGGACGAACTGCGCACCCTGGTGGACGGCCTCACCGTCCAGCACGGCACGTTCTTCGAGCACGCCTGGCAGGTGGACCACCCCGCGACGGCGGACGTCCTGGAGGCGATGGGCCGGCTCCACCCCGACCCCGCCCTGGCGGAGCAAGCCCGCGCGGCGGCCCTGCGGGCCCGCTCCCGCACCGCGTAGCGGGCCGGTCCGGCCAGGGGCCGGCCGGAAGTCCGCCCGGACCACGGCCCGGGGCCCGGCACGGAGCCGGGCCCGGGAGCCCGGCTCAGGCCATACCCACGCCCAGCGCGTGTTCGGTGAAGTGTCCGGCCGGGACGAAGCCCAGCCGCCGGTATACCGGTTCGCCCTGCGCCGAGGCCTGGAGCACGGCGAGGGGCGCGCCGGTGTCGTGCGCCGCGCGCAGCGCCGCGCCCGTCATGGCCGCCCCGAAGCCCCGACGGCGGTGGCTGCGCAGGGTGCTGATGTTGTAGAGGCCCGCGACGCCCGCGTGGTGGAACACCTCGGCCGAGCAGACCGGCCGCCCCCGGTGGTGGCCGACCAGGTAACGGGCGGGGGAGCCGGGGGCGAGCGCGCGGTGCGCGGTCCGGGCGAAGAACTCCACGACCGTGGCCGACGGCGGCTCCCAGGTGGCGGCGAGCACGGCGGCCCAGTCGGCGAGCAGCCCGGGGGAGTCCACCGTACGGATGGTCAGCTCCGGGTGCTCCACGGCCCGCGGCGGCTCCGTCAGCTCCCGGTACATCGCCGTCTCCCGCTCGGCGGCCGCCAGACCGGCGGCGGCCAGCCGCTCCCGCAGATCGGCCGGGGCGGAACCGGGCCCCACCCACCAGGAGAACGGCCGGCCGCCGGCCGCCAGGTCGCGGGCCGTTCCGGCGATGCGGTCGTCGGCCGTGGCGGGGGAGAAGCGGGCGGCGGCCACGATGTTGAACGTGTCGTCCGGCAGTCCGCTGTCGGCGATCACCAGATCGTCCGTCTCGGTGACGACGGCGCCCGGCAGCCCCCGGTGCAGGTGGCAGGCGTGCTCGGCCAGATTGCGTTCCATCCGGCCGGCGACCGTCTCCGTGCTGTCCATACGGGTGCTCCTCGTGCTCGGCCAGCCGATCTTAGAGGGGCCCCGCCCGCCCCGCGACAGACTTCTTGACGGGTCACCCAGGCGTTGCGAGGATCCGGGAAAGGCCGGGCAGTGCGCAGCCGTAAGCGCTTTCCCGGCCGGTGCTTCCCCCTGCTCCTCCGGTTCGCGACCACCGGGTACGGGACTGGCCCGCGTGCGTCGTGAATCGATTCATCATCCACGCTCCCCACCGTAGGAGAGAACGCATGGGAACGCGCATCACCCGGGCCGCGACCGCGCCGCGCAGGCGCCGGCCGGCCCTGTTCACCGCCGCCCTGCTCGCGCTGGCCACCGCCGCCGCCACCCTGACCGGCACCGCCACCGCCACCGGGGCCGAGACCCCAGGCGCCGCCACCACGGGCGATGTGAGCGCCCTGGCCTGCGGGGACTCCGGCGCCCACGCGCAGGCCGTGCAGAACGGCAACACCTGGACCGCGCCCGGCTACTCCGGGACCGACATGCTCTCCGCCATGCGGGCCGCCGTGAACAGCCTCACCCCCGGGCGCACCACCAAGCAGCGCGTCGTCGTGCGCGGTTCGGGCACCGTGCCCGCCAACCAGTCGCTCGACCTGCCCAGCTACACCATCCTGGAGGTCTGCGGCACGATCAACGTCACCGGCACCCCGGGCGGCGACCACGCGGTCGTGCGGGGCCGCAACGTCACCGACATCGAGGTGCCGTACCTCAACGTCACCGGGGCGCCCTACTTCGGGATCTTCGTCCGCAACGGCACCAACATCACCCTGGGCCAGATCGATCTGCGGCTCTCCGGCGGCCTCGGCATCCGGATCGACAACCACAGCAACCGCAACGTCCGCACCCGCAACGTCCGCATCGACAACGTCTACGTCTCCGGCACCAACAACCACGGCGTGGAGACCTACGGGGTCGACGGCCTCACCATCGGCACGGTGACCGCCCGCAACACCGCCTACTCCGGGCTGCTGCTCAACGACACCATCAACGCCACCGTGCAGCGGGTCGACGGCCAGGGTACCGGCACCGGGACCGGGTACGCCGCCTTCCGGATGGCCAACCGCAACGGGCGGGTCGGCGACAGCTACCCCACCAACATCCGGGTCGGCGAGGTCGTCGCCCGGGGCGGCGGACGCGGGATCTTCTGCGTCTCGGAGAGCGGCGGCGTGGTGATCGACCGCATCACCATCGCCGATACCGGCAACAACGCCATCCTCATCGAGAACTGCTACAACGTGAACCTGGCAGCCGTCAGCGGCACGGTCAGCGGCGGCGGAGGGATCCGGATCGCGGCCCGTACCGAGTTCGCCAACACCCGGGATGTCGTCCTGCAGAACCTCACGATCACCAACAACTCGCTCACCGAGAACCCGTGCGGGGTCAACATCCAGTACCGCAATCTCACCCTGAACAACTCCAGCCGCTCCACCTGCGGCTGACCCCCGTTCCCCGGTGCCGCCCCGGGCGGGCGGCACCGGGCAGTAAGCCCTTTCCACCAGTTCTGTCCGAACCGTTGACGCGGTCGCGTTCTCCTTCTAGCGTGCGCTGTGCATCTCATACGTCATATCTCATATACGAGACGAGCCGGCCCACCCTCATGAACGCACCCCTCCCCGGCAGGACCCCGGTCCCCATCCCCTCCCGCACCAGCTACGTGCTGGAGCACCTGACCCATGCCATCCTCAGCGGAGCCCTGGCGCCCGGGTCGCCCCTGGTGGAGACCGAACTCGCCGCCGGTTTCGGGGTGTCCAAGACCCCGGTCCGCGAGGCGCTGAAGACCCTCGCGGGCCGCGGGCTGGTCGAGATGAACGAGTACAAGGGCGCCGCCGTACGCACCGTGGACGCCGGGATGGCCCGGTCCGTGTACGACATCCGGCAGCTGCTGGAACCCGAGGCGCTGCGCCGCACGGTCGCCGCCGGGCACGACCTCGGCCCGGCCCGGACGGCCCTGGAGCAGGCGCTGTCCGCCGAGGACGCCGCCGCCCGCGCCGAGGCCAACCGCGACTTCCACCGCGCCCTGTACGCACCCTGCGGCAATCCGCTGCTGGTGAAGACCCTTGACGACCTGCGCGATCAGGCCGCCCTCGTCTCCTCCGTCGCCTGGCAGATCACCCCCAGCTGGGACGGCGAGGCGGACGAGCACCGGGCGATCCTGGCCCGCGCCGAGGAGGGCGACGCCGACGGCGCCGCCCGGCTGTTGTACGCGCACATAGCGGGGTTCGTCTCCCGGGCGTTCCCCAAGGAAGGCACATCATGACCGACTTCGCGGCCCAGCGCGCCGCCCTCGCCGATGTGGTGGCCATCCCGGTCACCCCGTTCGACGCCGAGGGCGCGCTCGACCGGGACACCTACCGGGCCCTGCTGCGCCGGCTCCTCGACGGCGGTGTCACCACCCTGACGCCCAACGGCAACACGAGCGAGTTCTACTCCCTCACCCCCGAGGAGCGCCGGCTGGAGGTCGAGCTGACCGTCGCCGAGGCGGGCGACGCGGCGCAGATCGTCGTTGGGGTCGGGCTCGACCCGGCCACCGCCGCCGCCGAGGCCCGCGCGGCGCGCGACGCCGGCGCGCACCTCGTCATGGTGCACCAGCCGGTCAACCCCTACGTCTCCGCCGAGGGCTGGGTCGCCTACCACCGCGCCGTCGCCGACGCCGTCCCGGAACTCGGCGTCGTGCCCTACGTGCGCAACCCGCTGCTGGAGGGCTCCGCCCTCGCCCGGCTCGGTGAGCAGTGCCCCAACGTGATCGGCGTCAAGTACGCGGTGCCGGACGTGGTGCGGTTCGCCACCTTCGCCCGCGAGGCGGGCCTGGACCGGTTCGTGTGGGTGGCCGGCCTCGCCGAGCTGTACGCGCCCGGCTACTTCGCCGGCGGTGCCACCGGCTTCACCTCCGGTCTGGTCACCGTGGCCCCGGCCGTCTCCCGCGCGATGCTGACCGCCCTGCGCACCGGCGACTACCCGGCCGCGATGCGGGTCTGGGAGCGCATCCGCGGCTTCGAGGAGCTGCGCGCCGCCCAGCAGTCGGCGAACAACGTCTCCGTCGTCAAGGAGGCGCTCGCCGCGCTCGGCCTCGCCCGCCGCGACGTCCGCCCGCCCAGCGCCCCGCTGCCGGCCGAGGGCCGGGCCGCCGTCGCCGCCATCGTCGAAGGGTGGGACGTGCGATGACCGACGCCCAGGACTTCGACCCCACCACGCTGCGCAGCCACCAGTGGTACGGCACCGACGGGCTGCGTTCCTTCTCCCACCGGGCGCGCACCCGGCAGCTGGGGTACCTGCCCGAGGAGCACCTCGGCAAGCCGGTGATCGGCATCCTCAACACCTGGTCCGACATCAACCCCTGTCACCAGCATCTGCGCGAGCGCGCCGAGGCCGTCAAACGCGGGGTGTGGCAGGCGGGCGGCTTCCCGCTGGAGTTCCCCGTCTCCACGCTCTCCGAGACGTACCAGAAGCCGACCCCCATGCTGTACCGCAATCTGCTCGCCCTGGAGACCGAGGAACTGCTGCGTTCCTACCCGGTGGACGGCGCCGTGCTGATGGGCGGCTGCGACAAGACCACCCCGGCGCTGCTGATGGGCGCCGCCAGCGCCGACCTGCCCGCCGTGTTCGTCCCGGCCGGGCCCATGCTGCGCGGCCACTGGCGCGGCGAGACGCTGGGCTCGGGCACCGACATGTGGAAGTACTGGGACCAGAAGCGGGCCGGGAAGATCGGCGACTGCGAGCTGGCCGAACTGGAGTGCGGGCTGGCGCGTTCGCCCGGTCACTGCATGACCATGGGCACCGCCTCCACCATGACCTCCGCCGCCGAGGTCCTGGGCGTCACCGTGCCCGGCGCCGCCTCCATCCCCGCCGTCGACTCCGGACACAGCCGGATGGCCGCCGCCGCCGGGATGCGCGCCGTCGAGCTGGTGAAACGGGGCGCCAAGCTCTCGCGGTTCCTCACCCGCGAGGCGTACGAGGACGCGGTCACCACCGTCCTGTCGCTCGGTGGCTCCACCAACGCCGAGATCCACCTCATCGCCATGGCCGGCCGCTCCGGCGTCGATCTGACCCTGGACGACTTCGACCGCATCGCCCGCACCGTCCCGGTGCTGGCCAACCTGCGGCCCGGCGGCGCGCACCTCATGGAGGACTTCCACTACGCGGGCGGGCTGCCCGGACTGCTGGCCCGGCTGGGCGAGAAGCATCTGCACCTGGACCGGCCCACCATCAGCCACCCCACGCTGCGCGAACAGCTGGCGGGCGCGCTCGTCCACGACGACGACGTCATCCGCCCCCTGGACAACCCGCTCGCCCCCGAGGGCGGCGTGGCGGTGCTGCGCGGCAACCTGGCCCCCGACGGCGCCGTCATCAAGCACATCGCCGCCGAGCCGCACCTGCTCCAGCACACCGGCCCCGCCGTGGTCTTCGACGACTACCAGACCATGCAGAAGACCATCGACGACCCGGCGCTCGGCATCACCGCCGACAGCGTGCTGGTGCTGCGCGGCTCCGGCCCGCTCGGCGGCCCCGGCATGCCCGAGTACGGGATGCTGCCGATCCCCGACTACCTGCTCAAGCAGGGCGTCACCGACATGGTGCGGCTCTCCGACGCCCGGATGAGCGGCACCAGTTACGGCGCCTGCGTCCTGCACATCGCGCCCGAGTCGCACGTCGGCGGCCCGCTGGCCCTGGTGCGCACCGGCGACCTCATCACCCTGGACGTGCGGGGCCGGAGCCTGACCCTGCACGTGGACGACGAGGAACTGGAGCGCCGCCGGGCCGCCTGGCAGGCACCGCCGCGCCGGTACGGGCGCGGCTACGGCGTGCTGTACGAGCAGCACATCACCCAGGCCGACACCGGCTGCGACTTCGCCTTCCTCTCCCAGCCGGGCGAGGTCCCCGAGCCCTACGCGGGCTAGTCCGCGCCGGAAGGAACGACCATGAGCAACGAACAGCCGCTTCCGGTGGTACTGGTCGGCGGCCGGGGCTACGGCAGCCGGCATCTCCACCATCTGCGCCGGCTGGCGGCGCGGGGCGCCGTCACGCTCGCCGGGGTCTGCGAACTGCGCCCGCTGAGCGCCGGGGAACTGGGGGAGGGGCTCGGCAGCCCCGCGCAGGACTCCGATCTCGGGGCGCTGCTGGAGCGCACGGGCGCCCGGATCGTCATCGTCTCCACCCCCATCCACACCCATGTCGATCTGGCGCTGACCGCCGCGAAGGCGGGCGCGCACCTCCTGGTGGAGAAGCCGCCCGCCCCCTCGATGGCCGAGTTCCGCCGCCTGGCGGACGGCGTCCGGGCGGCCGGGGTCCGCTGCCAGATCGGCTTCCAGTCGCTGGGTTCGCACGCCGTCCCCCGCATCCGCGAGCTCCTGGCCGGGGGCGCCATCGGCCACGTCCGGGGGTTCGGCGCGGCCGGGGCCTGGGTGCGGGAGGAGGCGTACTGGCAGCGCGCCCCGTGGGGCGGGCTGCGCCGCACCCCGGACGGCCGCGACGTGGTGGACGGGGTGCTCACCAACCCGCTGGCGCACGCGGTGGCCACCGCGCTGCGGCTGGCGGGGGCCGACCGGGAGACGGACATCGACGGCGTCGAACTGGAGCTGTACCGGGTCAACGACATCGCCGCCGACGACACCTCCTGCGCCCGGATGACCACCTCGGACGGGACGCCGGTGGTCACCGCCGTCACGCTGGCCGCCGAGCGGGCGGGGGAGCCGTACGTCGAGGTGCACGGCAGCACCGGCCGCATCACGTTCTGGTACAAGCAGGACCGGGTGCTCCTGGAACGGGACGGCGCGGAGCCGGAGTACAGCGCGTACGACAGGACGGACCTGCTGGAGAACCTGATCGCGCATCTGCGGGACGCGACCGTCCCGCTGCTGGTGCCGCCGGAGCGCACCGGTGGCTTCATGCGGCTGGTGGAGGCGGTGCGGACCGCGCCCGAGCCGGCCACGCTGCCGGAGCCGGTCTGGCACAGCGAGCCCGCCGAGCAGGGGCCGCGCCGGGTGCTGGACGGCATCGACGCGCTGACCGCCGCCGGGGCGCGGCAACTGGCGCTCTACTCGGAACTCGGCGCCCCCTGGGCCGGTTCCACGACGCGGTGACGGAGCCGTCGTGGCCCGCACCCGGATGACGGGGGCCGCCCCGGCGGTGACCGGCGGCAGCCCCGGGGCGGCCACCGGCTGACCCCACCGTCCGCCCCCGGGGGCCGGGCGGGGGCCCCCGGGCCGGGCCCCGTGGCCCGGGGCGAGCGGGGGGCCGGACCGTGGATCGGTGGGGGGCGCGGGGTGCGGGGTAGC